>CAVKHB010000008.1:7685-16058 GCA_963656005.1 Coriobacteriaceae bacterium | reverse complement strand
GGCCATCATCAAAGGCCGCTGCAAACTCCACAAATTCAAAGACGGCACCGTAGAAATCCTCTGCAGCCAGACAGAAATGGGCCAGGGCTTCCACACAATTTTGCCCAAGATAGCTGCATACGTGCTTGAAATTCCACTTGAAAAGGTCATTTTCTTAGATCCCGATACCTCTAGGGTTCCTGACTCGGGCCCAACGGCCGCTTCAAGATCTACCATGATTGTTGGTGAGTTGGTTGAGCGGGCTGCTAGACTTATGAAGCCTAGATACAATGAGGAAGAAGATTTTACTGTTGAGACTCACTACGAGCATCCAGATGGCTATCCATGGGATCAGAGCACATTCCAAGGCTATGCCTACCTAGGCTACGGCTGGGGCGTTTGTGCTGTTGAAGTTGAGGTTGACCCATGTACTGGAGAAGTTACAACAAAGGGCGTTTGGTCCAGCCATGACTGTGGACATCTTATTGATGAGATGATTGTTCACGGTCAGGTCAATGGTGGAATTCTTCAAGGTATTGGTTGGGCTTCAACTGAGGTTCTTAAGAACGTTGGTGGACATTTTAAGCAAACATCCATGAGCGACTACATTGTACCTACTTCTATGGACTGTCCAAAGCAGGGAGTGTACTTTGTTGAGAACCCGTACGAATGGGGCCCATTTGGCGCCAAGGGTATGGGAGAGTTGGTGTTTAACGGAAGCGGCGCCGCCTATATTGATGCCCTATCTCGTGCAATAGGCAAGAGAATTTGCGCTATTCCAGTGCCAACTGAGGATGTTATGGGCTATATGCTTAATGGAAAAGACCTAAGGGAGAGTTTGTGATGGAAACAAAGATTTCATTTAAATTAAACGGAAAAGACGTCAGTATTGTCACAGATCCTCTCAGACGTCTGATTGATGTACTTAGAGAAGATTTTCACTGTGTTGGTGTTAAAGAGGGCTGTAGTGAAGGCGAATGTGGTGCCTGTTCCATCATCTTTAATGGAAAGATGGTAACCCCATGTCTCATTCCAGTTGGTGGTGCTGACGGTCAAGATCTTATGACTATTGAGGGTCTTAAGGAGAAGGAAGAAGGTCAGATTATAATTCAGGCTTTTGCAGACGGCGGTGCTGTTCAGTGCGGTTTCTGTATTCCTGGAATGGTCATTGCTGCTTACTATCTTCTTTCCAGAAATCCTAATCCAACAGAAGCTGAAATTAGACTTGGTATTAGCGGTAATATTTGCCGCTGTACCGGTTATGATTTGATTGTTGAGAGCATTAAACTTGCAGCCAAGAGAGGAGCACACTTATGGAAGAAGTAAAAGAAGTAATGTGCTATATGCCAAAGACCTTGAAAGAGGCTTTAGAGATTAAAAGTAAGCATGATGTAATTGTTCTTGCCGGTGGAAGTGACCTTATGGTTTCTCACAAGAGAACCTTGGGTCTTACTCCCAAGTTCGATAAGCCTGTAATGATTATTAGAAATCTTGAAGAGCTTAAGAAGATTTATATCAACGATAAGGGCGAATGTTGCATTGGCTCGGGCTGCACAAGTTCTCAAATTGCTGAGAATATGATGTGTCCATGGCATCTAAGGCAGGCAGCCTCAAGAATGGGTGCTGTTGCTTTGCGTAATAGTGCAACTATTGCGGGTAATATTGCTAACGCTTCTCCTAAGGGCGATACCCCGGGACCTTTGTATCTTTTGGATGCAAGGGTTAAGATTTCTTCTGTCCGTGGTGATAGAGAAGAGTTGGTTAGTGACTTCATTATTAAGTTTAGAACCATTGATCTTCAGCCAGATGAGATGATTACTCAGGTTATAGTTCCATATTCGGAAGATAATTTTGACTATATCTTCTGGCATAAGGTTGGAACTCGAAAGGCTAATGCTATTAGTAAAATTACTCTTAGCCAGGCTATTAAGTTCAACGAAGATGGTACGGTTAAGGATTATAGAGTTTCAGCAACCGCAACTGGTGCTAAGACTAACCGTAGCAGAGAAGTTGAAAATATTATAATTGGCAAACGTCTTACTCCTGAGCTTATTGAACAAGAAATTGCTGGTTTTGACTCTGTTATTTCTCCTAGAGCTATGCCAGAATTTAGACGGGAGTCAACTAGAAGAATGATCAGACGCTTCTTAACCAAGGCGAATGAGAATTTTGCTAATGGCGTTAAGGAAAAGGTCATTGATACCTATGATGATTATTATGTGACAGGTCAGCCGGAGCCAAGAGAGTAGGTAAAAAAGGGGGTAGAGGTATGAACGAAAAGGGGATTTTTCTAAAGAATATATACGCACTTATGACAGATCCTGCAAAGGAAACTTTGTATGGCTATGACATGATTATTGAAGATGGTAAGGTTAAGACCTTGGGAAAGAATCTAAAGGCTCCTGAAGGCTTTAGAGTGATAGATGGGGCAAATCTTGCCGTGGTTCCGGGTTTTGTTAATACCCACCATCATTTTTATCAAACTCTTACGAGAAACCTTCCTGCCGTTCAGGATGCTAAGCTCTTTGATTGGTTAGTATATCTTTATGAAGTATGGAAATACATTGATGAAGAGGCTATTTATTACTCTTCACTTCTTGCAATGAGTGAGCTGCTTAAGACGGGGTGCACCTGTTCTACAGACCACCACTATGTGTTTCCAAAGCAGTGCAAGGGTCAGGATTTGACTGGCGCTCAGTTTAAGGCGGCAGACCAGCTTGGTATGCGTTTTTCTCCAACCAGAGGCAGCATGAGCCTTTCCAAGAAGGATGGCGGTCTTCCACCTGATACCGTTGTGCAGACAGAGGAAGAGATCTTGGAAGACAGCGAGCGCGTTATCAAGAAATACCATGACCCAGCACCAATGGCCTTGCACAAGATTGTTCTGGCTCCGTGCTCGCCATTTTCTGTAACAAAGCGCTGCATGCTTGAAAGCGCTCGCCTGGCACGCAAATACAACGTTCGCCTTCATACTCACCTGTGCGAGACTATGGACGAAGAAAACCAATGCAAGGACATGTATGGCATCCGTCCAGTAGAGCTCATGCAGGAATGTGAGCTAATTGGGCCCGATGTTTTTTATGCCCATGGCATTTGGTTTAATGACGACGAGCTTAAGCTTCTGGCTAAGACCGGTAGCCATATTGCACACTGTCCATCTTCTAATATGCGTCTTGGTTCTGGCATTTGCAGAACAAGAGAGCTCTTGGACTTGGGCGTTAATATCGGAATTGGGGTGGATGGTAGTGCTTCCAATGATAGTTCAGATATGTTGGCGGAGATGCGCAATGCGTTGCTTTTGGGGCGCGTGAAGTATGGAAGTACGGCTCTCACGGCGCGTGAAGTGTTCAAGATGGGATGCGAAAACGGTGCCAAGATGCTCAATTTTGGGAACGTGGGCCGGCTTGAAGAGGGCTGGGCGGCTGACTTGGCCTGTTTTGATGTCTCGGGCATTGCCTATGCAGGTAGCCAGAGTGACCCAATTGCGGCGTTGCTTTTCTGTGGCTGTGACCATACGACGCAGTATACAATCGTAAATGGGCAAGTAGTTGTGGACAATAGAAAAGTTGTTGGCGTGGATGAGCAAGAGCTTGCAAGAATAGCCAACAAGATAAGTAATGGTCTTATTGAGAAGAGGAGAATCTATGGTTGAGAATCTGATTCTGGCAAAAGATGTGGCTGAGGCGGTGGCTTTAGCTTCAAAGCCCGATGCAGCTTATTTGGCTGGTGGGACTGAAATTAATAGACTAAATAGCTCGGTTGAGGCAAGCTCGCTGGTGGCGCTAAATAGGGTGAGCGAGTTGAATTTTATCAAGAAAGAAGGCTCTTTTGTGGAATTTGGCGCCATGTGTACGTTCCAGCAAATTGTCGATGCAAAAGAGACGCCCGAGTATTTCAAGACGGCGTGCTTGTATATGGCATCCAGGACCAAGAGAAACATGTCCACCATTGGTGGAAATATTGCTTTGTGCAGGGATGATTCCTACCTTTGGCCAACGCTGCTTGCATGCGATGCTTCGTTTAAGTTGGTGGCCGTTGCGGGCGCTGACGGCGACGCGGCTGCAGGCGCGGACGGCGGCGCGGGCGGTGAAAAGAGCTTTGTGGGGGCAGATTTTTATCTTGAAAACCATGAAGAGCTTGCTGGCCAGCTGATCTATTCCGTGGTGATTCCCTGCTCTGTGAACATTGCTTCAAAGAGATATTCCAATACGTCGCAAAGCCATGCAGTTTTGACAATGAGTGCCGCAAATGGCCCCAATGGCCTAAAAATTGCAGTTGCACTTAAGAAAGCGGGCCTTTTTACGCTGCCAGTTTTGGCACGCCTAATTTCTGATGGGGCTTCAGATGAAGAGGTTCAGGCTCGGGTTAAGGCCTGTGATGGGCTAAAGCTGGAGGATGATTTACTCTTTGGAAGTGCTGCTTACAGAAAGTATTTAATAGCCATTACTGCTTATGACCTTTCTCAAAAAGTTTTGGGAGGTGCAAAATGAAAGTACATTGCAACATTAATGGAAGAAATAGAACCTTCAACGTAGAGCCTTCTACAAAGCTCAGAGAGATGCTTTTGATGAATGGCAACTTGGCCGTTCGCGACAGTGATGATGCTGAAGGTTTTTGCGGTAGCGATACCGTTCTAGTTGATGGAACTCCTGTTTTCTCCAACTTGGTACTTGCTGGAGAGGTTGAAGGTTGTGAGATAAGAACTCCAGACGGGCTTGGAAATCCTACCCATTTGACCGTTATTCAGCAGGCCATGATTGATGCTGGTATTGTTCAAAGTGCTTACAATGCTCCAGCTGCTGCTCTTCTTTTGACCTGGCTCTTGGAAAACAATCCAAATCCTACTAAAGAGGAAATTAAGGACTGCCTTTCAGGTATTTTCATCAGAGACGCAGGTTATGAGCACTACTATCTTGCTGTAAAACTTGCTCAAGAGAAGATGAAAACTGGATCTTATCAGTCTACAATTGCACCTTCCTTCAGACCTGAATGTGACATTATTGGAAAACCAATGTCCAAGATTGATGGCGCGCAGCTTGTTACTGGAGATAAAGCCTTTGTTGAAGACTTTGTTCCTGCAGACACCTGTCACATGGTGGTTTTAAGAAGCCCACATGCCAGTGCTTACATCAATTCCATTGATACTACAGAAGCTATGAAGGTTGATGGTGTCATTGAGATTTTGACAGCCTACAATACGCCAGATACACATTA
Source organism: Coriobacteriaceae bacterium (assembly GCA_963656005.1). GTDB lineage: Bacteria > Spirochaetota > Spirochaetia > Sphaerochaetales > Sphaerochaetaceae > UBA9732. Next base: position 10,865 of record CAVKHB010000008.1, on the reverse strand, counting down.
CATGCAGGCAGGACAGGGCAACCCAGAGCCTTCTCCACATGATAGAAGACTGTTTAACATGAAGGTCAGACACGTTGGCGATAGAGTTGCTGCGGTTATTGCAGAGACCCTTGAGGCTGCAAAAGAAGCCTGTAAACTTATTAAAGTTGACTATGAAGTGCTTCCAGCAGTTTTCACCGTTGAAGAGGCTATGGCTCCTGGTGCTCCAATTGTTCATAACGGCATTGTTGAGTACAGAGCTGGAGCACCAGCAGATTTGGATGAGTATAACAAGACAGCTGGTGATCCACGAGAAGGCAAGGTTATCTATCAATTCCCACTTGGCGCCGATATTAAGCGTAATATTGCCGCTTCTAACAAGGGTCATATTGGTGATGTGGATAAGGCTTTTGCAACTTCAGATGCAGTTGTTGAATGTACCTATCAAACTAGCCAAATTCAGCATACTCCACTTGAGACACATATTTGTTTTGCTCGTATGGAAGGCCAGCGCCTTACAGTTTATGCTTCAACTCAGGTTCCTTACCACGTAAGAAGAATTGTCGGTTGGGTAACAGGACTTCCAGAGAACAGAATTCATATTATTAAGACTCGTGTTGGTGGTGGTTATGGCTCAAAGCAGGATATTCTCATTGAAGATCTCACAGGCTATGCTGCCTATGTAACGGGCAGGCCAGTTTTGTGCCACAACACAAGAGAAGAGGAATTTATAGCAAACTCCACCCGACACCCAATGAGAGTTTATGTAAAGATGTCGGGCAACAAAGATGGCCAGATAACGGGTATTTACATGGAAGTTTGTGCAAATACTGGCCCATTCGGCAATCATTGCCTTACAGTTCCTATGAACAGCTGTTCAAAAACCTTGCCACTTTTCAAGGTTGACAACATGAAATATGACCTTAAGGTCTTCTATACCAACACGCCACCGGCCGGTGCTTATCAGGGTTATGGGACTCCTAAGGGAACCTACGGCCTTATGATGGCAATGTCGCTTTTGGCTGAAAAACTGGGCGTTGACTACAAGGACATGGTGCTCAAGAACCACGTAGAAGAGGGCTACATGCTTGAAATCCTCAAGGGTCTGGGCGAAGGCCGTGAAGGCGCAGTTGTCCCAGTTGGCTCCTGCGGTCTTGACGAGGCCATCCGCAAAGGTTGCGACATGATTCAATGGGGCAAGCGCGAAGAAAGCGGCGACCCAAACTGGAAAATTGGAAAAGGCTTTGCAATGATCATGCAGGGCTCGGGATTGCCTGGCTTGGACCACGCTGAGGCCATTGCCAAGCTAGAGACCGATGGTACTGTCATTCTCAACAGTGGTGGTGCAGACCTTGGAACTGGACTGGACACCATATCTGCAAAGATTGTGGCTGAGATTCTCAAGCTGCCAATGGATAGAATATCGGTTATCTCTGGCGATACAGACTCCTGTGCCTTTGATACTGGCGCATACGCTTCCTCTGGAACGTTCTTCAGTGGAAGCGCCTCCTTGGTGGCTACCAAGAAGCTCAAGGATATGATTATCACTGAAGCTGCCTACCAAATGGGAGAAGAGGAAAAGGATCTTGATGTGAGATATCCGGGTGAAGTGTTCTCTTCAAAGACTGGTAAAACTAGGTCTTATTATGAGATATCGCACTCAGCTTGCGGTGGTGATGGCCATGGCCAAATGATTGCCCACGGTACATTTATCACCAAGGCTTCCTCTGTTCCTTACGGCGCTCACTTTGCTCAAGTGGCGGTCAACATTAGAACTGGTGAAATTAAGGTTCAGAAGTTCTACGCTCTTCAGGATGCTGGAACTCCAATCAACCCAGAAGTGGCTTTGTGTCAGATGTACGGTGCCGTTATGAAGTCCATTGGACATTCAATGTATGAAGACATGATTTTGGACAAGGATGGTGTTTGTATCAATGCTAATATGACAGATTACGGGGTGCCAATGATTTCCGAGGCTCCCGAAGATTTCAAGTCTGTTCTTATTGATGTTAACGATGCTTATGGCCCATTTGGTGCTAAATCCATTTCTGAAATTGCCTGTAATGGCGCGGCTCCGGCCATAGGGATTGCAATTCATGATGCATGTGGTGCGTGGATTACAAGTTGGCCCATGACACCGGAAAAGCTGCTCAAGGCGTTGGGGAAGATTTAGGGGTCGCATGACCTTTTGGGGCTCAAAATGGCGATATATTCTCAGGATAAGGTGAATTTGCACACGCATTCGTGGTATTGCGGGCATGGAAAAGGCGAGATTTCTGATTACGTGAAGCAGGCTAAGGCGGAGGGCAAACTCTCCGTTTTGGGCTTTTCCGAGCATTGTCCCGTGCCAGATGACCGCTGGTCAACTACGCGTATGGCGTATGAGAAGTTGCCTTCTTATGTTGCGGATGTGAGAAAGGCGGAGGAAGATGAGCTGCGTGGGGCTAATGGATTGGAGATTCTGCTTGGGGCCGAGTGCGACTATATGCCAGAGTACTACTCATACTACAAAGATGAGCTTTTGGGGTGGCAGGGTTTTGACTACTTGATTGGGGCTGTGCACTTTCACCATGACCCAATTACAGGTGCGTATATCTACCCCAACAAGATTCCAGATTATACCCCATTTTTGGGTGAATACGTGAAAAATTACGTTGATACTATAGAATCAGGCCTCTTTTTGCTCTGTGCGCATCCAGATTTGTATGCCTATAACACCCCTTGGAGTGTAGAGCTCAAGGCCGCTGCCAAGGACATTATTCAGTGTGCTTTGGAGCATAATATGCCACTTGAAGTGAATTGCTACGGGCTTAGAAAAGGGCAGGTTCTCATTGGCAATCAGATGCGCTATCACTATACCATTAGAGAATTTTGGGAGATGGCTCTAGAGGCCGGCGTTAAGATTTGTTGCAACAGTGATGCCCATAAGCCAGAGCATCTTTCCAATGAGCCTGGGCTTGAATTTGGAAAAGAGCTTGGCCTTGAGTTTGTGAAGTGGGATGTTCAAACTCGTGCTGACGGTGGTCATAGTATTAAGTTTGTTTGAAAACTCTGGGCGGAAGGCTCAAAAATTTGTTGCAATTTGTTGCATTGCGTTGTAGACTTTTAACTAGATTTGATTTAGGCATGCTATGCCAAATGTAGAAATTGGAGGAAGTTTATGGATTTTGCTGCCATTAAGAAGGCTGCCGAGGCTTACGG
>CAVKHB010000008.1:0-7675 GCA_963656005.1 Coriobacteriaceae bacterium | reverse complement strand
CCATCTGAGAGCTGCGAAGAAAAAGGTGTCGTCTATAGAATTAAAGAAGAGATGGAAAAGCTCGGCTATGACAAGGTTGAAATTGACAAATTAGGAAATGTCATAGGCTGGATGGGTCATGGTGACAAGATTATCGCTATAGATTCTCACATTGATACAGTTGGTATTGGAAATATCGAGAACTGGACTGCTGACCCTTACAAGGGCTGGGAGAACGAGACTCAAATTTATGGACGTGGTGGTTCAGACCAAGAAGGCGGCATGTCTTCTGCCGTATACGGAACAAAAATCATGAAAGACCTTGGCCTCATCCCAGAAGGCTACAAAATCATGGTTGTAGGCTCAGTTCAGGAAGAAGATTGTGATGGTATGTGCTGGCAGTCAATTGTCAACGAATACTTCAAGGGCCCAGAAGATGCAGCAAAGCAGATTGAGTTTGTAATTTCCACAGAGCCAACTGACGGTGGTATCTACAGAGGCCACAGAGGCAGAATGGAAATTAGAGTTGACGTTCACGGCGTTTCCTGCCACGGCTCAGCCCCTGAAAGAGGTGACAACGCAATTCACAAGATGGCAGAGATTATTCTCAACGTAAGAGATCTCAACGAGAACGCTGCAGACAACGAAAACATCCACGGCCTTGCAAAGATGCTTGATCCAAAGTACAACCCAGAGCACTACGAAGATGCTCGCTTCCTCGGAAGAGGTACTTGCACCACATCTCAAATTTTCTACACATCTCCATCCAGATGTGCAGTTGCAGACAGCTGCGCAATCTCCATTGACCGCAGAATGACAGCCGGCGAGACCTACAAATCCTGTCTCAAGGAAATTGAAGACCTGCCAGCCTGCAAGAAATACGCAAAGGACGTAAAGGTCTCCATGTACATGTACGACAGACCAGCATGGACTGGCCACGTCTACGAGACAGAATGCTTCTTCCCAACTTGGATTAACAAGGAGAGCGCTCCACACGTCAAGGCATTGGTAGACGCTCACAAAGCTCTTTGGGGCGACAGCAGACTTTGGGCCGATGACGTTGCAAAAGAAAAGAGAGTAGGACGCCCACTTTGCGACAAGTGGACATTCTCCACAAACGGCGTTTCCATCCAGGGTCGTTACGGCATTCCATGCGTTGGCTTTGGACCTGGTGCAGAATCACAGGCACACGCACCAAACGAGATTACTTGGAAACATGACCTTGTAGTATGTGCAGCTCTTTATGCAGCAGTACCTATGCTCTACAAGCCAGAAGATAAGGACGGAAGTGCAACATCATTCCGCCAGGAACTTACAGGAAATAAGATTCGTTAAGGATTTGTTTTAGGAGAGAAAAAATGAGCAAAGCTTTAGAACTTGCAAGACATCTTGAAACCTTGCATATCAATAACATGTACAAGAACGATTTCTATTGGACATGGGATAAGACAGACGAAGAAATTGATGCTATCTTCACAGTCGCTGATGCACTCAGAGACCTCAGAGAGCACAATAAGAGCACTCGAATTTTTGATTCTGGTCTTGGAATTTCCATTTTCAGAGACAACTCAACCCGCACACGTTTCTCATTTGCAAGTGCATGTAACCTCCTTGGTCTTGAGGAACAGGTTCTTGACGAGAAAGTCAGCCAGATTGCACACGGCGAAACCGTTCGTGAAACAGCTAACATGGTTTCCTTCATGGCAGACGTTGTTGGTATTCGTGATGACATGTTCATTGGCGAAGGCCACAAGTATCAGAAGACTTTCATTGATGCCTGCGAATATGGTTACAGACACGGCATTCTTGAGCAGAGACCAACCCTTGTTAACCTCCAGTGCGACGTTGACCACCCAACCCAGTGCATGGCAGATATGCTTCATGTCATTCACCAATTTGGTGGCGTAGAGAACCTCAAGGGCAAGAAAGTTGCTATGACTTGGGCATACAGCCCATCATACGGCAAGCCACTGAGCGTCCCACAGGGTGTCATTGGTCTTTTCACAAGATTTGGTATGGACGTAACTCTTGCTCATCCAGAAGGTTACGAAGTAATGCCAGAGTGCATTGAAATTGCTAAGAAGAACGCTGCTGCAACTGGCGGTAGCTTCAAGCAGTGCAACAGCATGGACGAGGCTTTCAAGGATGCAGACATTGTTTATCCAAAGAGCTGGGCTCCATTTGCAGCTATGGAAAAGAGAACCAACCTCTACCAGGCTGGCGACAAGGCTGGTATTGATGCTCTTGAGAAGAAGCTTCTTGCTCAGAACGCAGAGCACAAGGATTGGACATGTTCAGAAGAGAAGATGAAGCTCACCAAAGACGGTAAGGCTCTCTATCTCCACTGCCTCCCAGCAGACATCACAGGTCTTTCCTGTAAGGAAGGCGAGGTAGACAATTCTGTCTTTGACAGATACCTTGATCCTCTTTACAAACAGGCTTCCTACAAGCCTTATGTCATTGCTGCAATGATTTTCATGTCAAAGGTCAAGGATCCAGTAAAGACTCTCATGGCTATGGATGCTGCAGATAATCTTCGCAAACTCTATTGAGTTTGAGATTTGTTTGTGTTGGGCTGCTTTTGGGCAGCCCATTTTTTTTTGGCGGCAAGGGGAGTTTTGAAAAAAAAGTTAAAAAAATTGTAATTTAGGCCAAAAAAGCTAAATTGAGTTGGACTTTCTTTTTGTACTAGTAAGTAGAGGCGTTTATTTGCTCTGGCAGGAGCAAGGCTAGGGCAAACGCCAAGGAGGTTGTATGAAAGGGAAGTCTTTTTTTATCTTGCTTTGCATTGTTCTGTTGATTTCGTGCAGGCAGGAGCCAAGGCAGCAACGGGCGAATTTGGTCGTGAAGTTGCAAGATGAGGTGGTAGGCGCGCAAGGGGCCAAAACAATTATGCCAAAGTTCAATTTGATGGAGGCTGTGAGGTTCTCAATAGAAGGCTCAGGTCCTGGTGGTTCGAGCTTTTCGCCTGTGTACTCGGAGGGCTCGGAGATATCGGTCTCAGAGCTGACTTTGGGGGAGTGGACTATCACGGCGCGTGCGTATAATGCGGACGGGAAGGAGCTGGCTATGGGCAGCGCGGCGTGCACGCTGGTGCGTGGGGAGAATAGTGTGACGGTGGTGCTGGATACCATTCCGGGGACGGGGACGGCGCAGATTTCGTTCACGTGGGAGGAGACAATTTCTTCCTGTGCAACGATTAAGATTACTACTATTTTTGAAACCGATACCGGTGCGCAGGTGAAAAATGAGAAGGAGGTGAAGACCAGTGAGAAGAAGGCGGTCATCACGCAAAGTCTTGCGGCGGGCTCCTATGTGGTGAAGGTGCAGGTGAGCGATGACTCGGGAAGCATTGGCGTTGGTGCTGCCGAGGCGCTACGTATAGTGGATAAGACGCAGTCTATTGGTGTGATTCCGCTAGCGAGTTCGGGCTCCGGGGTGATGGTGGCTGTTGAGAGTAAGGTGGCAAGTCCTATGCAAATGTATCTGGAATACACGCCAAAGTCGCCCGTGGTGGGGCAGACGCTGACGTTGAAGGTCAATTTTAGCAGTCTGCCGTCGTATGTGGCCAACTCAGACTTGAAGTATCAATGGTATAGGGATGGCGTGCTGATGAAGGTGGGTAGTGCCACGTACTCGTTTAAGGCGGAGCAGGGCGTGCATAGGTATGACGCTATTGTGACCAATACTCGTAAGGGCTCTACGTCTAGTGCCAGTGTGAGTTTGAATTTGTAAGTTGTTAATGTGTCTGGCTTTAGTTTAGCGGCTGGGTTTAGTTCAGCGGTTGATTTCAGTTGAACGGCTGGGGGAGCAGCGCGTTAAGTGCTAGGTGGGCAAGATTTAGGCCAAAGATGCCGGTGAGTGTGGGCAAGCTGCCAAGAATCTTTTGTGGTTTTGGGTTGTCTGGGGTGGCTTGCTCGTACTCAAAGTCTACTTCTTCTGGTGAGAAGACAACTTGGATGCCTTTGCCTACGCCTTCCTTTCTAAGTCTTGCGCGAACTTGCTTTGCCAGTGGGCAGCCGTGGGTTTTCATTAAATCGCCCGTTTGTACCAGGGAGGGGTCTTTTCTTAGTGCGGCGCCCATTGAGGAAACTATGGGTATGTTGTGCGTGTAGGCGTATTTGAGTAGTAGGCATTTGGATGCTACAGAGTCTATGGCATCTACTATGAGATCTGGTTTTTTGCCTTGGGCGTTGGGTTCTACTATTTGGGCTATGTTGTTTTCATTCAAGAAGATAGGAAGAATTTCTACGTTGGTTTGTGGTTCAATATCGTGAACGCGGGCTTTGGCAACTTCCACTTTAAGTTCTCCTATTGTGGATTCAAGGGCAACCAGTTGGCGGTTGATGTTGGAGTATTCTACTTTGTCAAAGTCTACTAGTCTAAAGAATCCTACTCCGCTGCGGGCAAGGGCTTCAAGACAGTAGGAACCTACTGCTCCTACGCCTACTATGACTACGAATTTGTCTTCTAGCGAGTTGACGGCGTCTTCTCCAATGAATCGGCTAATGCGTAAGAGTTTGCGCTTGTCCATAACAGTGCTCCTTTAAGTCCTCAACTGTCCATTCTAAACAAGTTGCGCAGTTTTGGTAATGGGTTTGGAGAATAGAAGTGTAGCTTTGGTTGAACTCGCTGGGTGAGTGGAATTCGCTGGGCTGGTTGAGCTCTCTGGGCTCGTGGGGTTCATAGTCCGTTTCTAGTGCAAAGTTTGGGTGAGCCTTGGCAAGCTCTTTGAGATTTTGCTTGTTGCGTGGGCCAATCTGTGGCCCAAGGTAGCATGGGCCAATGGAAATGAACACCTTCATTTTGTACAGAATTGCTGCTGTTTCAACAGAGCCGTTGAAGCCGTGCCAGATAGTTTTCCAAGGTTTTAGTTTGGCTTGTTTTAGAATGTTTATTGTACGTTCGGTGGCCTGAACGCTGTGGATAGTGATGATTTTTTCATGCTTAGTGGCATATTGGAGCATTGTTAGGAGGTTTTCTTCTTGTTGTTGAAGCGGTATTTGGTTTTGAAATCGTTTATCCAGTCCAACCTCGCCAAGGTGGACTTTGGGGTCTTCTAGGGCTTGAAGGAGTTTTTCTTTTTCTTCGTTTGTCCAGTACTGGGGCAGAAGGCCTTGGCAGTACAAAAGTGGCGTATTGTGTATATTGGCTGTGGCTGAGGCCACGATATCGGGATGGGTGGAAATTGGTTTGGCGGTGCAAAAGATGGCGTTTGGTGTGAGGATGTGGCTGTGGAAATCGGTGTACATGGGTTTAGATTATCAGTTTTAACAGTGGTAGTTAAGAGGTTTTTGAATTACAATGGGAGTGTTTAACATGAGTTGGAAGAAAGTTTGTGGCCTAATTCTTGTTCTCTTTTGCGTTGTGGCGCCCGTTTTTGCGCGAGTGGATGTTAGGCCGTCTTTTTCTATCTACGGGGGTGGTGTTTTTTGCGTGCCCACAAGTTCGTATTTGAAGGTCTATCCGGGTTCAACCAGTGAGAAGATGCCGGCCGTTAGGACCAGTGCGAATTTTGGCATGGATTTGAAGGTGCTGGAGCTTGGTTTTGGGGATGAAGATAGTGCTTTTTCTCTGGGCGCTGGGCTTTCTTATGTGAGTATTAGTAAGTCTATTGCCTATGGGGCGAGCCAGCTTAGACCTTATAGTGGGTTTGGGCCGTTTATTGAGTTTGGGCTCACTACTGATACGCTTTCTTTGTCCATGCTTTTGAGATATTTATATTGCCAGTTTCCAAAGGTTTATCAGTCTTTTGTTGTGTATGAGGTTGAAGCTATTGCTTCTTATAGGCTTGTTTCCTTTGGGGCGTGCAATCTATATGTAATTGTGCCTACTACGTTTTCTGTTAAGGCAGATTCTACTTCCATCAGGTTCTCCTGTGGTTTCAAAATTGACTATTCTGTGAAGAAGGCTTTTGAGAGAGGGAGGCAGGGGAAATGAGACGTTTGATGATGGCGCGTGCAAGAGGTAACAGTGGCTTGAAATTGGCTGGTGCCTGCATCTTTTTATGCATTATTGTGATTTTAGGCCTTTGTTCTTGTGAGCTTATCACGGAGGCTAAGTATGGCAAGCCTACTTATTCTAAGGTAAATATTCTTGTTTATGGCAACGATTATTACTATGGCGCCCAATACGGAACAACTTATGGGAGCCCTCTTTTATATACTATAAATGATGTGACTCAGGTTGGGCTTGCCCTTGAGGCGTGGGCCAAAAAGGCTGGTATCGAGTGCCAGGCTCTTTATGTGACGGGCAAGGAATATTCTAAAAAGGGTACTTCTGGCACCATTCCTTATGTGCCGGAGGACAGAAGTGATCACAACACTACAAAGGCTCATTTTAGGGCTTTGATGCAGCAGTTGGCCGATAGGTCTCAAGATGGCGAGTTGACTTTTATTTTCTTTAGTTGCCATGGCTATAACACTCTCCCAACGGGGACGGTTCAAGGATATCGGGATGAAAAAAACACGGCGTTCGTCATGTGTGGCAACTCGGGCGTGGGGGAGGAGTGCGAGCTGTACTGGCACGCGGAGTTCGGGGAGGACTTGGGCAAAATCAGGGGTGCGAAGGTGGTCTTTGCCGATGTCTGCCACTCGGGCGGGATTGTGAATGCGGGCAACGTCAGCGTCAACACGGCGGAATACGCGAGCATGTCGGCGGAACAGCTCTTTTTGGAGACCGATATCTTTGAGCTTCCCGATACCTTCTGTCTGGCGGCCTCGCGATATTATGAGTTGTCGTATGAGTATAGCTTGTTGGAGCATGGCCTTTTCACCGAGAGTTTGTTGGGGGCGCTGGGCTGGGATGAAGAGAATCAGTGCCTGAGTGGGGATGGTGCGGGTTCTGTTTCTGGTTCCGATGGAGTTTCAAGCGGGGGTGCAAGTGCAGGTTCTGGCGCGGGTTCTAGTGGGCGGTTGACGTTCTTGGAGCTTTGCCAGCGCGTGGTGCGTGAAGTGCCTAGGTATAATTCGGGGCAGCATCCAATGCTCAGTGGTGGAAGCAATGACTTGATTTTGTTTGATGTGTAGCGTTAGTGTTTTGTGCGCGGGTTATGAGTGCTGGGTGGCTGATGCTTTGTGCGTGGGCGAGGAGTGCTGGGTGGCTGATGCTTTGTGCATGGGTTATGATTGCTGGGTGTAAATGGCTTTGAGCGTGGGCGAGGAGGCGTGATGAAAAAGTATAGTGCAGTGTTTGTTTTGTTTGTTGTCTTGGGAGTGCTGCTTTGCGGCTTTGGTCTTGTGCTCATGGGTGTGAACCTAGGCAAGCCGTTTGCCATTACAAATTTGAGGCCAATTGTGTTTCTTGCTGCTGGGTTTATGCTTTTTATTATTGGTGCTATTGTTGTTGAAATGAGCTTTCGCATTAGGTGGATGCGCCGTATTGAGAAGAAAGTGGATGCGTTAGGCATAAAAAAAGACTAGTCGTGGATACAAAGACTGACCCTTTTTGTTTAGTGATTTTTTTAACAGCTATTTTGCAGAGATGATGTTACGTACTTCGTCTTCGCTTATGGAGAAGCCTTTAGCAATGTTTTCAACACTGAGACCTTGGGAATAGAAGTTTCTGATGTTGCAAGCCTCTTTTTCCTTTGCTTTGGCAATTTCTTTTTGAACTTTGGCCTCTGCTCTTGCTTCAGCATCCGCTACACCTTGGTCATAGTTGTCTTGCATTAACATTTCTAACGTCATAGCACCTT
>CAVKHB010000007.1:0-16174 GCA_963656005.1 Coriobacteriaceae bacterium | reverse complement strand
CCTTGGAGGAGCAAGACCCAAAGCAACGGTGGTAGATACAGAAGGGCAATTGTGGATTGCAAAATTTCCCTCTAAAAATGATGAAAACGATACTGGTGCATGGGAAATGGTTGTCCATGATTTGGCCGCTCTCTGTGGTTTGAAGATTCCGGAAGCAAAACTTGAGAAGTTTTCCTCTCTTGGCAGCACCTATCTGGTAAAACGCTTTGACAGGGAAAAAAAGAAACGCATTCACGTTGCTTCTGCTATGACGTTGCTTGGGAAAACAGATGGAGCCTCCAGCGTAGATGGAACCAGTTATCTCGATATTGCTGCCTTTTTGAAATCTTATGGAGCCGAACCCAAAAAAGATTTAGAGGAGCTTTGGAAGCGTATCGTTTTTAATATGGCTGTTACCAATACTGATGATCATCTAAGAAATCATGCATTTATACTTAGAAAAAAGGGCTGGACTCTCTCCCCTCTTTATGACGTAAACCCTGTACCGTATGGGGATGAACTATCCTTAAATGTTAATGAAGAAAACAACAGTATTAGCATTGACCTTGCCATACAAACTGCAACCAAATTTGGACTAACAAGGGATAACGCAGAATCTCATGCAAAGGAGATTTTGACTATTGTAAGGGAGAACTGGGAAAAGATTGCTTCCTTTTATGGACTTACCCGTACTCAAAAAGAAGAAATGAGACCAGCCTTCTCCGCTTGTAATTGACCACATGGTATAACAAGCAACACATGACTTGATTTGCAAAACCTCTAAAGAATTTATAAAACCTTCTTGAAATTCCATCCGAGTTCGGAATATCCTAAGAACAGAGGTTTTTATTTTTAAACCTCTAAGGCAGGCTTTGACATGGATTACATTAGCACCAAGGAAGCAGCCCAAAAATGGGGCATTAGTGAAAGACGTGTAAGATCTCTTTGTGCAGAAGGCAAAATTGAAGGTGCAGCTCGTTGTGGCGACTGGGTTTGGAGCATTCCAATTGGAACCCAAAAGCCAGCAGACGGAAGAACCTTAAGATACATAAAGAATAGAAGTCTTAGAACTGGTGCACAAGACTACAAAAGAGCAGACGATTTACGCTCCAGTTTTGTTCAAGCCCCTCTTACCTTGGAGCAAAAAGCCCAAATCATCCTTGAAGCTTTGGCCTATGACGGCCTTGAACTTACCCTGGAGCAGGTAAAAGGAATTCTAAGGCTTCAAAACCAAGCCAATGTAGACCTTGCAGTTCAAGTTCTTGTGCTTAATGCACAATCTCTTTTAACCTCAATTCCCTTTGATTTAAACGAAAAGAAACTTCTTGAGCTTCACGCAAGATTATTAAACTCAATTGCAGAAAAAGAAGCTGGAAACTACAAGCTTGGCGGAATGCAAGCCCAAGAAACAGAAGCAATGCTTGAGCAATACAGCGGTCCATGGTCAGTCCTACACCCCGTAGCTAGAGCAGCCTTTATGTTCGCCGAAATCCTCAGAATCTCCCCTTTTGAAAAAGGAAATTCCATCCTCGCTTTTGTTTTACTTGCAAACGAGATGTACAAAGCAAAACTCCCACCAGCCATCTTTGGACAAGCAAAAGTGCCTGAACTCAAAGCTGCACTTGCCTCAACAAAAATTAGAGGCAACTCACAAATGCTTGTATCTATGATCTTGGATGCAACAACTAGGGAGTAAAAACCAAAATGCTACTTTTCAAAAATGGACTCGTGATTGATGGAACTGGCTCTAAACCTGTCAAGGCCAACGTTCTCGTAGATGGCGATACTATTGCACGAATTTTAGACTCTCAAGCAAGCGCTCTTGGCACGCAAGGAAGCTCGCGGCGCGCGCAAACCACACCCCAGGATGCAAATCTCGTAGAAATTGACATCTCCGACAGAATTCTCTGCCCAAGTTTCATGGATATCCACGCTCACAGCGAGCTGGAAGCCCTCAGAAATCCCCACATGACCCACAAACTTCAACAGGGCATCACGTTCGACCTCTCTGGAAACTGCGGTATAGGTGTTTATCCAAGACAGCTTTCTGATCCTCCTCTTTTTGCCGATATCCTTGGCCACTACAGTGAAGCTTGGAACTGGACAGATTTTGAAAGCTTTCAAAGCCAACTGAAGCCAGGTATTAACATGGCTTTTTTACAAAGCCATAGCATGTTAAGAATGGCCGCTATCAAAGGCAACCCAAATAGAGAAGCTACCTCAGATGAAATTGAAATTATGTGCAAGCTTCTTGACCTTTCCCTTAGCCAAGGCTGCTTAGGCTTTTCCACTGGCCTTTATTACGCACCCTGCCTCTTTGCAACCGAAGAAGAAATTCTACGCCTCCTTAAGGTGGTAAAAAAACACAATGCCTTATTCGCCGTCCACCACAGGTGTGAAGGCAATGAAATTCTCTCATCTATTGATGAGATTCTAGATTATGTGAGAAAAACAGGTGTAAAACTTGAAATCTCACATCTAAAAGCAATTGGCAAAAACAACCAAGACAAGGTTGATTTAATTCTTGAGAAAATCCACAACTTCAAAGACCAAGGCTTTGATGTTGGTTTTGACCAATATCCTTACGAATACGGTAGTACTAGCCTATTTAGCCTGCTTCCACCCTTCTTATTAAAACTTGAAAAAGAAGAGCTTTCAAAGACTCTTGCAAGCCTAGAAGATAATATAGAACTTAGGGCAAAAGTTATTGAGCAAATGCTAAAGCCTCAAGGCTGGGATAGCATTGTTCAACTTTGCGGTTGGGATAATATTACCATCACTTCCTTAGAGAGCTCTCCTCAATACAATGGCCTAACTTTAACAGAAGCAGCAAAAAAGCTAAGCAAAGACCCATTTGACGCCCTCTTTTCTCTTCTTGCTAAAGAAAATGAACTGGCGCTTATGACAGATGTAACCCAAAGAACAGAGAACTTAAGAAAGATCTTCAAGGATCCACTGATGCACTTTGGAACAGATGCTCTTTATACTGGAAACGCAGCTCACCCAAGAAGTGCAAATGCCGCCATTCATTTACTTGAAACCATGTGCAAAACCAGCACAACAGCAAGTTATGAAGAAGCTATTTGCAAAATGACCTACAAGGTTGCCCAAAGACTTGGAATAAAGGATAGAGGCAAAATTGCAGAAAGGATGAAGGCAGACCTTGTAGTTTTTGACCCAAAGACTCTTCACGACAATTCCACCCCTTCCAATCCTTTTGCTATGTGTAGTGGACTTGATCATGTAATGGTCAACGGGGAGTTTGCCATATATAAAGGAATTCCCACCCAAAGCAGCAGCGGTGTTGTGATCAAAAAGTAAGCTTTTTTTACAATAAACAGTTCAAGCAAAACTCAAAATATACGAAAAAAGCCATGTTTTGAAAAAAATCGTATATTTTGCGCTAAACCAGCTTCTAAACTCTTATCTTCCAACCTTCTGCCAAAGCTTTTCAAGAGAATAGAAATCTCTGAGTTCTTGGCTCATAAGGTGGATTACAATGTCTCCACAGTCAATTAGCTCCCAGCCATCATCTCCAACCGCCTTGTGCCGATTGTTTACGTGAAGGTCAAGTTCGTCTAAAAGGCCCCAAAGTTCTCTTGCCAAGCCTCTGAGGTGACCAAGACTTGTTACGGTGCAAATGACAAAGCACTCTGTCCAAGAACATTCTTGCTCAACATCAATGATTGTAACTTCAAGTCCTTTGTGATCTTTCAAAAATTCGCTTATGGCATTAGCCTTAGCTTTTGTTTCTTCTTTCATCAATATCCTCCAAGAACCTGTCCCAACCATTGAGTGAAATATCTCTGGGAGAAGTTCAAATCTTCAGTGGAAAAAAGCCCGCGAGCATCATAGTAAAGGGTTTTAGGAGTCACATTTTCTATAACTTTAAAAGCCTTTGAAACATCCTGTCCGCAAAGCTTGTTCATATTATCTAACAACGGTTTTTTGCTCAAGAGAGAAACGTTCTCAGCAAGAGTTTGAAGCCTCTTAGAATTATTTGCTTCGCCTTCTCTATCTAAACCCATAACATCTAGCAAGTCCCTAAGGGTTTGCAAAGCTTGGGAAGAACCAACAAAAAATCCCGATTCACTTAGGCCAACATAATTTCTCATTGCTATGGGAATGGAACTAAGTCCTGCACTCTTGCCCCAAAGCAAAATGGTTTCTAGCGGAAGCTCAATTTCATACAGGGTATTTTGGTCTTGTTTGTAAACAAAGATGAATGCAGTATCCTCATAATAGGCATAGTAACAATTAAGATTACTATCTCCGCAACTGCACAAAAGAGAAACTATCAACAAAGAAACACAAAGGAAAAATAAAAACTTCTTAGTTTGTGCCACTATTTTCTCCAATCCTCTGCCCAAGGAAAACGTCCCGTGTCGCAACCCTTAGCTTCCAGTTCTGCCTTCATAGCCTTTGCCGACTCTGAAGGTTCAAAATTTCCACAACTCTTCCAATGGTCTATCATATCACAGAGAATCCTGTAAGCACAGGAGCCAAGGGATGGAGCTGAAAGATAATAAGCTCTTCTTTGATCTGTCATAAAGCGGCGTGAAGGCTCGATAAAATCGGCACTAAATAAGGCAAGAGCCAAATCATCCATGTTGGCAGCGCCGGTGGTGTGTACAATAATGGCCCGTTGCCAAGAAGAAGGATACTGCCCACAGAGCTCTCTTGCTATATGAGAAGACACTAAACCGTGAGCTAAAACGGGAGAGACCCTCTCCTCTTTTGTTAGTTCAAGGCCATTTTTTTCACAATAATGTAGAATTTCGGCATCAGACAGCTCTCTGGCAAGGTCGTGTGCTATGCCACAAAAAGCAGGAGCAGAAAAACCATTCCAGACAGGTTCCAAGATTGAACAATGGTATTTATCAAGCAAATTGGAAGTGGTTTCTGCCACGCCAAGGCTGTGAATATATCGGCGCTCCGAGACAGTGTTTTTAAGGTATAGTCTAAGTTCTTCAATGGTACAAATTTTTATGCTTAACATACTGTCTCACTCTATTTGAAAGATAATCTTCTTTTGTCTCACAATTTTCTCTGTACTGGCTGGAGGATTGAGGAGCCAAAGACTTTGGCTCTATCTTTACATAACTAACATCACTTGGAATTAATGACCACAAAGATCCGTTAGGATCCCTCCTACAAATTAAGAACTCAACTTCTTTCTTCAGATCTTCATATCTATACCAATTGGTAAGTTGAGGAATTTGGTCATCCCCAATAAGCAAGCCAAGCCTACCAGTAATGTTGTAGGCCTTCTTTATTTCCATGACGGTGTCGTACGTGTAAGAGACACCACCACGTTCAAGTTCAATGGTGGAAATAACAATTTTAGAAATATCATCTTCTGGGTACAATTCTTTGTAATCCTCAAGGGCAAGGCCTAACATTTCAAGCCTATCTTCAGAAGATGCTTTTGGAATATTATCCTGCTTAAAGTTGCTTAATTTGGCAGGAACTATAAGAAAAACTTCGTAATCAGTGCAATTTAGGGCATTGTGAAGTACTGCAAGATGGCCAAGATGGACGGGGTCAAAACTGCCTCCAAACAAAGCTACTTTTGCCATCATCTACTCCTTGTCAGGAAGGAACCTGCTGTCCGTTTCTGGATAATAAGCATCTGTATCTGGCTTACTTGTAAAGCCCTGATCCGTTGAAGGCTCAACTAGCATGTCTACAAAGGCCTTCATTATTGGCTTAACCGAGTCTTCATCAAAAATACTCATGCCAAAAACTTGCTTATCTGAATATTTTGCTTTGAACTTCTCAAAATTTTCTGCAGCACCTTCTTCGTCAAGTTTGGTTCCAATAAGAACCTCTCTCTTTTGCAAAAGGTCTTCAGAATATGAGCCAAGCTCGTTTCTCAGAAGTTCATACTGTTCAAGGAACTGAGGGTCTGACATATCAATGAGAAAGGCAAGGCCTCCGGTTCTCGAAATATGTTTTAAAAATTTGAAGCCCATTCCAGCACCCTGGCTGGCACCTTCAATAATGCCGGGAATATCTGCAATAACAACATCTTGGTCGCCCAAGCGCATCATGCCCAATTGTGGAATTTTTGTGGTAAAAGGATAGGAAGCTACTTTGCTGCGTGCATTGGTCAGCATGTTCATAAGAGAGCTTTTTCCTGCATTAGGAAATCCCACAAACCCGATATCTGCTATAACCAACAGTTCAACTCCAACACGCATCTCCACGCCAGGTTCGCCAGGCTGTGCGAATTTTGGAGCCTGTCTGGTTGAGGTTCTGAAATGATAATTTCCAAGACCTCCGCGTCCGCCTTTCAAGAAGACGAATCTATCAAGCCCGGTTAAGTCTTTAATTACTTCACCGGTAGTTGCATCTTTAATAACAGTTCCTGGTGGAACTGGAATCTCCATGTCGTTTCCATTTCTTCCATAACAACGCGCACCACTTCCCCCGTGACCATTTTCTGCACGAAAAGATCTGATAATCTTGAGGTGAGCCAAAGTCCTTAGGTTGTTTTTGACAACGAATACAACGTCTCCGCCTTTTCCGCCATCACCACCGTCTGGGCCTCCCTTGGCTACAAATTTTTCGCGTCTAAAGGAAACACAACCATTGCCTCCGTTTCCGGAGGCAATGTCGATATAGGTTTCATCTGAAAAACCAAACATAGAGAATATTACTCAGTCTTACTCTTCAACAACTATGCTGACATAGTTACGGTTGTTTCTTGCATGGAAAAGAACCTTTCCACCAACCTTTGCAAAGAGTGTGTAATCCGAACCAAGGCCAACATTTTCGCCCGGATGGATTTTTGTGCCGTGCTGACGAACAAGAATTTCGCCGCCCTTAACCACCTGACCGCCATAACGCTTTACGCCAAGGCGCTGTGCATTAGAATCTCTTCCGTTTCTGGATGAACCACCACCTTTATGATGAGCCATTGATTGCCTCCCTTAAGCGTTGATCTTTTCGATCTTGAGAATGGAATAATTCTGGCGATGACCCTGGGTCCTGCGATATCCCTTTCTCCTGCGGAACTTGTAGACACGAACCTTGTCGCCCTTTGTGTTGGACTCAAGAGTGGCTACAATGCTGGCACCTGCAACATATGGGGCGCCAAACTTTACATCATTGTCGTTAACAACTGCAAGAACAGAATCATAGGTGACAGTTCCGCCAACCTCAGCCTTTACGAGGTCAACCTGGATTGTCTTGCCTTCTTCTGCCTTGTACTGTTTTCCAAGAATTTCTACGAGTGCGTACATTGAAAACACATCCTTAAAATTTATTGATGAGGTCTTTGCCAAGAACCTCTTCAATCCTCTTATATCTAAACGGAGTTTTTTATTCCACCACCTTGCTCTAAAAATATTAGAAAAAACTCATTTACTAACTATCGGTCGGTAGTTAACACCAGTCCCAACCTATCACTTGCGAAACTCATTTCTAGCTCTAATTCTCTTAGCTCCAGCGGCAAATTTTATCATTTTTTGTTTCAATTCTTCGGAGACGGGCTCACCCGCTTCTTCTGTTTCGACAAACTCTTCAAAAGTGTTGCAAGCAGAGGTGAAAAGTTTATAGATGTTGCGAAGTCTTGTTGCCAAACTTTCCATTATTGAAACTACTTTGGCAGGTCTTTTGTCAAAATATTCGGAAAGGTTGTCATGGTTGATGATTCTCACCGCGCAATCTTCCAAGGCAACAGAAGTACCGTAGCGAGGCATGGACTCAATAAATCCAACCTCACCAAAGAAAGATGGAGCATTATTGATACTCAATTCAACTTGATCTGGTGTCCCGTAGTTTGCATAGATGCCAACTGACCCATAAATCAAATCGTACATCCATAGTTCAAAATCTCCTTCTTTGGAAATAATCTGCCCCTTTTTGAATTTCTTAACTTCGTCCATAAACTTCTCCTACTATTTAAGACTTGGTTTTATTCAGTTTATACATAATATTTTTTTTATTCCATATTTTTAGCTGACCCACTGTTGACTAACTACCATTCGGTAGCTTAAAGTCAAGCTATGAACACAAAAGAGCAAATCATCTTAAAAACTCTAGAACTGGGCTTTACCAAGGGCATGTCCAACGTAAGTCTTATGGACATTGCAAAGGAAGTTGGGATTAAGAAAGCTAGCCTATATAGTCACTTTGATTGCAAAAATTCAATTATTGATGCCATTTTAGGCTATTGTAAGGCAGAACTTGCTCAAAAGAACTTTGACGTAAACTTCAAGGCAAAGGATGCCCAAAGCCTTCTTTTTTCTCTGGTAGATAGCTTCATGGAAACCTTTGAGGAAAGTCCTCTTTCTGAATATTACGCAATTGTTCAGCAACAAAAACTTCACGAAAAAGTCTTCAACGAAGCCGCCCACGAGATAGATGCCATGGTCACAGCCCGCGTTAAAGTTGCCCTAGAGTACTGTGTTCAACGCAGTTGGCTAGACATTCCTGATACCGATACTGCCAGCGACTTTTTCTCAGATGCAATCCAACAATGCCTGACCAATCTAGTTGCCAGTGAGAATCTAAACTTGAACTTTGATGCAGACTGGGAGCTAAACCGCCTAGTAGACGGTTTAGTTTCACTATTCAGCTAAAACCCCACTAAAATCACATTTTCTCTAGGAAAGGAATTCCAACCAAATCAAACGCGTTTTTCATTACTTGAAGCACCATCTGGCAGAGTGAAACTCTCGCTTTAATTAGCTCAGGAGTATCGGCCTTGAGAATTTGATTGTCGTGGTACCAGTGTGAAAATCTCTTGGAAAGGTCATAGAGATAGGCGCAAATCAGGCTTGGATCGTACTGACTGCAGGCTTTGGAGACCACTTCTTGGAAAGATGTGAGGCTTTTGAGCATCTCGCGTTCGTCTTCAAGAGAGAGAATTGCTGGGTTGAAGGCCACATCTTGGTATTGGTCTTGGTCGTACTTTCTTAGCATTGAGGAAATTCGGGCGCCCATGTATTGCAAATACGGTCCAGTATTTCCATTGAAGGAAAGAGATTCTTTGGGATTGAATACAAAATCCTTGCTTGGATTGAATTGAAGGATGTAGTAATTCAAAGCACCAAGAGCAATCTTGTAGGCGGTGTCATCCACGTTGTCTAGATCTGCCTCACGGCCCTTTTCGAGAATCTCGGCCTTAGCCATATCGGTGAGGGTTTGGATTAGCTCATCTGCATCAACAACTGTGCCCTCGCGGCTTTTCATCTTGCCTTCTGGAAGAAAAACCATGCCATAAGAGAGGTGGTGAAGGTCCTTGGCCCAAGAATAGCCCAGTTTATCAAGCACGTGGAAAAGAACCTTGAAGTGGTAGTTCTGCTCGCTTGCAACAACGTAAATCAAGCTGTCAAAAGGCCAGTCCTCGTGGCGGTTGATGGCCGTTCCAATGTCCTGCGTGATGTAAATTGATGTGCCATCCTTACGTAGCAAAATCTTCTTGTCTAGACCGATATCCGAGTTGTCAATGAAAATTGAACCATCTTCAGCCCTTTGGAAGATTCCACGCTCAAGGCCTTCAAGAACCTTGTCCTTACCTAGTTTGTAAGTATCGCTTTCATAGTAGTATTTATCAAAGCTAATTCCAGTGCGTTCATAGGTTTGTGCAACGCCTTCTAAGGTCCAACCATTCATCAATTTCCACAATTTTAGAACCTCGGGGTCACCCTGCTCCCACTTTCTTAGCATGGCTTGCGCCTCAAGATCTGGCTTGTTGGTTTTCTTTGCCTGTGCCTTTGCTTCTTCTTCGCTCATGCCTTTAGCAAGGTTTGCCTCAGTGTCTTTCTTAAGCTCTTCAGCTTCCCATTGGGCAAAACGCACGTAGTAGTTTCCTACAAGGTGATCTCCCTTGATGCCGGAACTTTCTGGAGTTTCTCCATTGCCAAACAGCTGGTAGGCAAGCATGGACTTGCAAATATGAACACCACGATTGTTAATAAGGTTAACCTTCATAACATTTGCACCACAGGCCTTGAGAATTTGACTCATGCTTTGTCCAATGCAATCGTTTCTTACATGTCCTAGATGAAGAGGTTTATTTGTGTTTGGGCAGCTGAATTCAATCATAACCTTCTTGCCATTAAGAAGATTTGACTTTCCAAAATCTTCTTTTTTGTTGGCAATATCTTTGTAAAGTTGAGTTACAACACTGTCCATGTTGACTCTTACATTCATGTAAGGACCAAGGGCAAAGGCTTCTCCATCTGGCTTGTTGGACAAGGCATTGATATCGGCCGTCAACTCTTGGGCAATGAGATTAGGAGCTTTTGAGAAAGCTTTTGCATAGGCAAAGAGAGGGAAGGCTAAATCTCCCATCTCGGGTTTTGGTGGAACCTGCATTACAACGGGTTGAATAGCACCTTCATGTCCGTCTTTTTCATATAACTTCTGAAGTCTATCTTGTACTAAAGTCTTCCATTCTTCTTTGTTAATCATAAACAACCTCTATATTTCTGCAAAAACCTGGGCTTTGTTAGCTTCTCACGCTGACTTCGCCAGTGGATAATACCATCTCGTTTCCGTCACTTGTTATAACATGAAGATGGCATTGGTCGTCAATGGAAATAGCAGTTCCTTCTGCCACTACAGAGCCAGCCTGAATTACTTTTACTTTGTTTCCCAAAATTGTGCTAGAGCTTTTGTATTCCTCCAGCCAGTTTTCCGCACTTAAGCCTGCCTTTGAGCCCACCAAAGCAAACACATTATTTATCAACGCAAGCACAAAACTTTCCATTGCTGGCGCCTTGTCTATCTCCTCTTCTTCAAAGATAGAACCCGCAATCTCCCTCAGCTCTGGAGCAAAAGCACTGGGTGCTGTTGTGTAATTTATACCAATACCAACTACGGTCTTATCCGGCACCCCGCTACACATTTGCGCAAGGATGCCACACACCTTACGATGTCCCAAAACAACATCATTAACCCATTTTATTCCACAATGCTTGCCACATACGCCATCAATTGTCCTCTTTACAGCTACACCAACTTTTGCCGTAAGGGAAAAACCAACGTCCTCTGAACTTGAGGGGCATGGAACTAAAAGGCTAATGTAAATTCCACCTTCTGGGGAGGTAAAACTACGGCCAAGCCTTCCTCTTCCACCTTCCTGTCTATGAGCCCAAAGAACTGTTCCCACGGGGCATCCCGCCCGCGCCATACTAAGCAAGAGAGAATTTGTTGAACTTACGCAGTCATATTCGTAAAGAACAATTTCTGTTCCATCAATTGCTTTGAACTGACTTAGCTTCTTCGGCCCCGGCCGATTCTCTGAATTCTCCACGTTCTTCTCTTGCGCCATTTTTAGCCTCTTCAGCAGCCTTCTTTTCAGCAAGCTCTTCTTCAAGAGTCTTCTCTAAGAGGGTTGGATGTGACAAATAATTTTTAATGTACTGGAAGGCCGATGCAAAATAATGGCCACTACAGATTCTTTCATCCATAACAACACCAAGAGGAAGACAAGTCTTAAAGATGATGTCGCCCTTCACTCTCATAGGAACCTCTCTGGTATTTCCCATTGTGATGAAAACACTTGTGGTTCCAAACTCATAGCAGTGGTGATAGATATGGTTTGTCTTAATACTTGCAAGGTTAGAAATAGTCAAACTGGTGTGAAATGGGCTTGCCTTAATAACACTCTCAGGAAGAAGACCTCTGCGATCCATCCACTTAAAAAGCCCAACGCCAAAATTGGCAAGGCCTGGAACCTTCAAGAGCTTTTTAATCAGCTTATCCGTGTCATTTTTGTTTTTTTCTTTCTTGTTCTCAACAATATAGGCATCGATTTTTTCCTGAACTTGGAAAATATTGTCATTGAAGTCAAATCTAATTTTGCTCATGGTGCCTTCCATGTCACCATCGCCATCCTTAAGAACAACCATTGCAACATCAAAGTCTTTTCTATCATAGATTTTCTTATTAACAATAAATCTATTCAAAAGAGGAAATTGCGCCGCTGTCCTAAGATAAGAAGCGATAATCAAGCCAAGGTGACTTACATACTTTCCCTGCTGTCTTTTTTCTTTCAAGAAATCTTTTAAAGGCAAGACAGGAATGTCCAACGTAATCATGTTCATTGCATCATAACGCTTGTCCATAACATAAGGCACAATTGCATACATTGGATCTGGGTCTTTTACTCTAACACCATCTTTTCTTCCCATTATTTTCCTCCAAACTCTGCACAATCCGTTGCGGTAATCAAAACGGGGGCTAAATCACCGCATTTTGCTCCTTCTGGCACGCCATTAACCTTCACCTTCATGTAATTTCCAGTCAAGCCGAACCAAGAACCTTTCTTCTTCTCTTCAAGTATGACTTCAGCCTTTTTCCCAACCTGTCTAGCCAAATACTTGCCATTTAAATCCAAAGCCAAATCCCTAAGAATTTTTGCCCTCTCATCTCTTACACTCTCCGGCGCCCTATCT
Source organism: Coriobacteriaceae bacterium (assembly GCA_963656005.1). Lineage (GTDB taxonomy): Bacteria > Spirochaetota > Spirochaetia > Sphaerochaetales > Sphaerochaetaceae > UBA9732. Next base: position 3,782 of record CAVKHB010000007.1, on the reverse strand, counting down.
CTAGCCTTCTCTAAAGCCGTATTAGGTCTAGGGCTAAACGGGAACACATGTAGCATTGCAAATCCATGCACCTCAAGGAATTGCTTTGTAAAAGCGAACTCCTCTTCACCCTCTGCTGGAAGCCCCGTAATTATGTCACAGGCCAAGAAAGGGTCATCCTTAATTTCACGCAATCTTCCTATCACGTAATCCAAATGCGCGCTGTCGTAATGCCTATTTATACGCTTAATTACTTTGTCCGACGCACTTTGAATTGGGATGTGGAAATGCGGTTGCACCCTTGGGTCTGCAAGCTGAGCCAAAAGTCTATCATCAATGTGATCGGGCTCCATGGAAGAGAACCTAATCCGGATATCGGGCCCTAAAGCAGCAAGAAGCTTCTCCAAAAGCCCTCCCAGGCCATCTCCCTTGTAGTCGTACATGGACAAGTTCACCCCGGTGAGCACAATCTCATGGTACCCGCGCTTTTCAATCTCAAGAGCACGTTGCACGGCAAGGTTCGCATCCAAGCTAGTTGCACGCCCACGAGCGATATGCACCCGACAAAAACCGCAATTGTTGTCGCATCCGTCTTGAACTTTCAAATAGGACCTGCAATGGTACGTGAACCCAGTTGGCGCGAAATCGAAATTCGTACACCCCTCCTGAGGCCTCTCTTGCACGAACGCTTTTAGCACCTCCAGCTCCTCCATCCCGATTCTATCATTAAAGAATTCAGGAAGTCGCAATAGCTCAGCCTTTCTAGAAAGAGGTAGCACCACGGCGTTGGGGGAAAGAGAGGCGAGCTCTTTTTCATTCATTTGGGCATAACAGCCGGTGACAAGGGTTGGGCATTGAGCACAAAAAAGCCTAATCATACGCCTTGCTTTTTGCTCTGCCTTACTTGTGACAGTACAGGTGTTTACTATAATCAAATTTGCATCGCGAGAATCTTTGAGCACCTCATGTCCTTGCTTTTCAAAAGCCTCGGCAATAGCTTCGCTCTCGCATTGGTTAAGCCTGCAGCCTAGAGTATAAACAAACACCTTCATAACATTAGAGAATATAATACTAGACAGAAAAACTCAACCTGTTGAAATGATGGCCTTATTTTCTACTATTTTCCTATTTTATTTGACCATTATTGCGTTTGAGAGCATCAAGTAGGCCAATTAACTGCTGCATCTCCAACTTCTCTGCCCTTTCTGTCAGCGGGATTTGAGCGCTTAATAAGACCTGATCCAGTTGCTCTGAAGATAGACCTAAACCCTTCAAATTGTTCTTAACCGTCTTTCTTCTTTGTGAAAAAATAGTCCTTACCAAGACAATTAGAGCCTTAATGTCCTCTTCTGAAACTAAGGGTTTTTCTCTCTTGTTCATCAAAACCACAGAGCTGTCTACGTTAGGTGGAGGGAAAAAACATCCTGCTTTTATCTTAAAGGCTTCTTTGTTCTCATAGTCTAGATTTGTCAAAATTGAGAAGCCAGAATATTCGCTACTTCCTCTATTGGCGCACATTCGTTGAACCACTTCTGTTTGCAAGGTATAGACCATGCGCTTTGGAATGCACCTTTGTTCAATCAAAGAGGCAATGAAAATAGAGCCTACGTTGTAGGGAAGATTTGCACAAATCCTATCTGGAAGACCTTCTTCTTCAAAAATAGTCTTCCAATTCTTTAATGCATCCCCTTCAATAAGTCTAAAGTTTTCGTTATTTGGGTAGGCTTGCTCTCTTAGAATTCGGCAAAAACCGTGGTCTATCTCAAAGGCAGTAACTTTAGCTCCCTTTTGGAGCATTTTAGTGGTAAGAGCCCCAATGCCTGGGCCTACTTCCCAAACTCTACTACCTTCTTGGATGTCACAAAAGTCTACAATTTTATCCAAAACAGGAAGTGAAATTAGAAAGTTTTGACCAAACTTTTTGGTCATGGAAAGACCATTTTCTTCAAGAAGTTTTGCTATTGAGGAAATAGAGCTGTAATCAAAATCCCAAACCATAGGCCAAAGTTTAATTCAGCGTTTTAACGCAAGTCAACCCAAATACTGACAGGACTTCTTGTAGTCGTGGAAGATTCTCTCCCTATCTAGTGTCAGATACTGGCCGTTCTCATACAAGATTTTACCATCCACCATGGTCATGCAAACATCGCTTCCTTGAGCAGAGTATGTAACAAGTGCAAGAGTGTCATAGTCTGGAACAAGGTGTGGAGCATCAAGGTTAAGAGCAATAATATCGGCCTTTTTACCCACCTCAAGAGACCCCGTGTCTGGACGGCCTTGAAGCTTTGCGCCGTTAATTGTGGCCATCTTGAGGACTTGGGAAGGCTTCATTAGCGTGGGATCCCCGCTTAGCCCGTTGTGGATGATGGAGGCTAGGTGCATCTCTTCAAACATGTTGAGGTTGTTGTTGCTGGCGCTACCATCTGTACCTAAAGCCACATTGAGACCCATTTCAAGCATCTTGGGAATTGGAGCAAAACCGCTGCCCAGTTTGAGATTACTGGAGGGGTTGTGCACGGGACTTACGCCCTTCTCTTTCATTATGGCCATGTCTTTGTCAGTGACCCACACACAGTGTGCGGCGTAACATGGAATATTGAAAAAGCCTAGGTCGTTGAACCATTGGGTGGCCGTCTTGCCACGTCTTTGAATGCATTCTTCCTGCTCTTTCTTGGTTTCAGCTAGATGAATATGAAGTCTGCCACCAATTTGTTGAATCTCGTTGGCCCAATTTTCTGCAATTTTATCGGCAATTGTGTATTCTGCGTGAACGCTCCAGTCTACGTGAAGCCTGTCCTCAAAAGCACCGTTGAAGTTTTTGTAGAATTCAAGAGACTCCACTCTATTGGGGAAGCTCTGATAATCCATATCATTATTCCCTCCCATGACCACGCGAACAAGGTTTGCCTTAATTCCACTTTCCTCAACGCATTTTTGGGTAATCATGGGACGCATGTACATATCGCAAAAGCTAGTAGTTCCACAAGCCAGCATTTCCAAGATTGCCATTTCCATTCCCGAGACAAAATCCTCATCCCTCATTTTGTCTTCAATGGGCCAAATAAGGTGCAGCCAATCCATGAGATTAAGATCACTTCCAATACCACGCAAAAGATTCATTGCCGTATGACCATGACAGTTGGCAAGACCTGGCATGAGAAGCTTGTCATACATGTTTTTTTCTATTGTGTAGGTTTTTTTTGGACGCTTTGTTCCAATATAATCAATTTTATTTCCCTCAACGCCTAAAAAAGCATCCTTTAATATCTCAAATTCACCATCTCTTGTGGCAATAATCTTTGCATTGGTAAAAAGAACAGACATTTAAATCTCCTGTTGCCAGTGTAAATCAAATTTGCCAATAAAGCGATACGCTTTAACTTTTCTCTTGAACCTTTTTCTGTAAAGCAAACAGGCAATTTCTAATAGAACAACAATCAAGACCATAATTGCATAACCAAGCCAACCAGCTTTTGGGAAATTTCCAAAAAACTCAAACACAAAGGCCAGTGTGTTGCAAACAAGCCTATTACACCAAACTAGGAAAGATAACCTACTAAAAGATAATATTAAAAGCCCAATTCCCATTGAAACGGTAATTAAAAGCCCTGCAATGGGAGAAACAAGTATAGCAACAGGACACCATTTTCCATCTTGTAGCAACTGAACTGGAGCACAAAGAAGCAACACAGAGACACTTAATAAAATAGAATTTAAGACCTTTTTACACCAAAGTATTTCAAGGGGAGCCTTTAGAGCAGCCCAAAGAAAGATAATTGCAAAAACGGATACATATCCATAAC
>CAVKHB010000006.1:0-16816 GCA_963656005.1 Coriobacteriaceae bacterium | reverse complement strand
ATCTAGGTCTTATCAAGGCTGCAGAAAGGTTTGATGGCTCTCGCAAATCCAAATCAAATCTTCACAAAGCTCATTTTGCAAAAACCTCTAGGACGCAAGAAAGGGCTCGAAGCTCAGAGTAAATATTGCTTTATCAGCAGGTCTATGTAGACGATGTTCAAGGGGCTTGATGCGGTTTCGAAGGATAGAATTAGATTTTTGCCAGGGAAGAAGCCGGCATCGGCGTAGATTTCAAGCCGCTCTTTTGCTTTGGTGAAATACTTCTCATCGTCCATTTGGCCAAGATGCTCCCAGTAGAAAGTTTCGAGTGTTCTTGTGTTCAGGACAGTGAAATCGGGGTGAAGGATGTTCTGTCCAAATTTCGATGGCCCCAGCGGGAGTGGCATTTCGTAGTGGTATGGGATACCGGCGTGGTGAAGTCTGTCGGCTATGATGACTTCGCTTTTGGAGCGCACGTGGTCGCCTTTGAGGGTGAAGAAGCGGTTGTCGGGGATGCTGTCTTTTAGTCTCCAAGTTTGATTAATCCATTTTTGGATATAGCCCTCATTTGTGCTTATATCTTGCGAGACATATTTTTTGAGTGCTTCTGGAAAATCGGCCCACACCTGCTGTTCTGATTGAAACCTTGTAGTACCCTTCAAGTTTTTTAATAGCTTTTCAAGAGCGACTTTTTCACTTTTAAATGTTTTGAGTATTTCCTTGTCGTATTTCTTTTGTGCAAGAGCTTTTATTTGGCTCTCTTTGCCGGCACCAAGGTATTCTTCTTTATCTTCAGTTTTAATATAGAATAGAGGGGAATTGTCTCGTGTTCTTAAAACAATGTGACCTGCAGGAGCAGTCTTCAACCGCTTTTCAGTTCGTTTAATTGCGGCGTCAAGGTCGTAAATCAAAGCTTCAATGGTTTTTAAGCTGTTCATCTCCCCTCCAGTTCAGTTTTATATCTACATTGTAACATATTTCAGCAGTTGTGCGGAAATATGTTACATTTATGTCACAATCGAAGCAATTTTTGCAAAAAGTGACATCAACACTAAAAAAACTGGACGAAAAAAGCCATGAAAGGCTGGAAATGCCCGCAAGAGCGGGGTTGCAAGCCTGCAAGGTGCTGGGTTGTAGCCATCAAAAGCCATGAAACGGCAAAAAGGAGGCCTGCCGTCCAGTTCTGAGAAGGACTCAGAGAGGGGATGTCAAGGACGACAGGCCAAAGGAAGGGAAAAACTATTATTACCTGCCAAAAACTTTGGCAAAGTTAAAAATTAATAATTGGAGCTTACCTCGCTAGCAGCATTTTCAGCTACACCCGCAGTCGTACCTGCACATGAATCAGCAGTTGCACATGAACCTGCCGTTGCACATGCACCTGACGCCGCACCAACACCAGCATCAGCACTAGCATCAGCACCAGCCCCGGCACAACCAGCACTTGCACCATTATTTACTCCAGTTCCAGCTCCACACTTAGGTCCTACTGCAGGTCCGTGTTCATGGCCGCAAGCTGGCTTTGGGAATTTTGGACCACGAGTGACGGCGGCTAGAATAAAGGAGAGGAAACCGCTCAAGAAGGCAATTCCACCAAAGAGAATCATCATAAAGCCATTAATGATGCCAGTAACTGAGATAGAGTAAGAAACCTTAGTAAAGGTGTAGCCATTAATAGACCGAGAATAAGCATAAGGAGTTTTCACACTCATTACGCCCAAAATAAACAAAACAATTGAAGCTACAATTAAGACAACTCCAACGATAAAACTTGCTGTAGAAACTTTCTTCATAGAAGTAAACCTCCACGTCTTTCAACTGCCCTCAATATACAGAAGGCCACAAAACATGAAAATAGAATTTACTTCAATCAACACTTTTCTACACAAACGCCAGAAGTCAGCACGGCCTGGGCTCACAAATCCTCAATCCAGCACCTTGAAGATAACTTTTTTCACCACGGCAGACTCGCCATAGGCAACAGCAGTCTTGAAGGGCTCTCCCGGAAAGAAGACGGCAAAGCGGCCCTGCGTGGCCTGAAGCACCGATATTGGCTCAGCATCCAAGAAGCCTACATCTGCATTCTCGCTGAAAGTCTCACATTGACGCTTCAGTTCGCGCCACGTAGTACTCATCAATTCTTGCCCCCTAAGCACTATCTGCACACTGGTATGGTTTTTGTGGAACTCGAATTGTCTTCCCTCCACGCTGGTTTTGCACTCCATCACCGTATACGACACCTTCTCGTCGTACGTGGAGTAGGTGCCACACTCCTTCTCATAGACATCGTCATGATCCATCACATCCGCCACCACGCGCAGCGCCGGCAGCACCGGAATATACATCTCCAACTGGTCCAAGGTATCAAAAATCATCTCACCCTCCAAAATAGCCCGATGTCCGAGCGTAATGAAAAATATATTGTTGTGCAACTCCAGCATACGGCCCAAAGATAGACTTATCGGAACCGGGGAAAAACTCCGCCATAGCACGTTTCATCCACACATCCATAGGAAAGCAATCCAGCCTGTGAAAGCCAAAAAGCAAAGCGCAATCGGCAACCTTAGGGCCAATACCCTTGACGCCCATAAGCTGAGCACGTGCCTTATCAATGTCCATAGTCTTAAGCGCAGCCAGGTCAATCAAGCCATCTTCAACCGCCCTAGCCGTATTTATAATATAAGGAGCCCTAAAGCCAAGCCCCAAAGCCCTAAGATCCTCTTCTCTAGCATTGGCAAGACACGAAGAACTTGGAAAACCGCCTTGGCCGTAGAAACTACACATACGCTCCACCAGAGCCATGATTCTCTTAATGTTGTTGTTTTGCGAAACGACAAAACTACAAAGAGCCTCCCACGGATCTTGCCTCAAAATCCTGATGCCAGGAGCATAGGAACAAGCTTTTTCCATAAAGAGAGAAATTTTTGAAAAGGAAGACCGTAAGGCGCTATAATCAAAATCCAAATCAAAGAAGTCAGCCCAAAACGGGTCTGAAACAATTGGAGACAAGTCGGCTTGGCTTACCACTAAAGTTCTAAACGATGGCCCAATTCCAGCCTTTACCGTCCAAAAACCACTCTCTTCCTTCACGCGGAAGCATTGACCACTTAAAAGCGTCTGCTCAAGGTCTAACTCCTTTGCATAAATAGCACACTCCATAAACAGCCTCACTTCAAAATCTTAAAATGGCTCTTATAGCTATCGAGAATCCCCTCTTTCTTAAGAGAACTAATAACAGCAGACAGCGCCGCCCGTTCAACTCCCAAGTGATCGGCTAAAGCCTGCCTATCGTAAGGAATTGTGAAGGATGGAGACCCATGAGCCTTGGCCTCGTAGTTTAGATAACACATGAGCTTTTCACGGGTGGTTCTGTGAGTAAGAATGTCGACATTTTGTCTGAAGAGCAAATTATGCTCAGCCAAAATTTTCATAAAATTTAGTTGGAGCTCACTCTTATAAGGAAAGGCTGCGGGCTTGAGAATTGGAGAAACGTCCAAAAATAGAACCTTAGCATAAGAGGCGGCAGTGATGGTTAAAGGGAAATATTTCTTGCCCAAAATAAACAAGGACTCAGCAAACATAGAAGGCCTCTTAAGATTAAGGAAAATACTGCGGTTGCCATCATAGTCGTTTCTTGAAATAATGGCTTTTCCTTCAAGTATAATCCCGATTTTTCTAATCTCATCACCAGAATGGACTATTGTTTGCCCTGCTTCATATTTTTTTATCTCCCAGTTAAGCAACTTCAAAAGCTCAGGCATTTCTTCGCCAGGAATATTCTTAAACAAGGGCAAATCTAAATTCTCTTGGTTCATAGAAATCTCCTCAGAGGTTTTTGCAAAAACTCCTTATGTTTGAATTCCAACATATATTATATAGTAAAAGAGAATAGAATCAAAGCGGGAGTTTCAAAATGAAAAAAATTCTAATTAGTTTATTACTAATCCTTACAATCCTCCCGTGCTTTGCACAGGCCGTCAAAGAAGATAATGGTTCCACCGTTAGACTTGGAGTCATGCAAGGACCAACTGGATTTTCCAGCTCTTCCTTGGGCGATATAGCTCAAGTAGAAGTTTACCCATCGCCAAATGAAGCAGTCGCAAAACTTATCAAGGGCGAGCTTGATTTAATAGCCCTTCCAGCTAATGCAGCAGCCAGCCTTTACAATAAGGGTGTTGGAATAAAAGTTCTTGCAATCATTGGAGAAGGAATGCTCAGCGTAGTTGGAAGTAACGAAAACGCAAAGACTCTCAGTGTCCCGGGTGCAGGAGGAACTCCAGATCACATGGCAAGTCTCCTTTATCCCGAATATGAAAAAGAATATTCGGTTACAGCACCAGCTCAACTTGCGCAACTTTTGATAGCAGGAAAAGTGGAACTTGCAATATTACCAGAACCCTTTGTAACAATGGTTATGAGTAAGAATCCTAACCTTAAAATCATCAGCAATGTTCAGGAACGTTGGACAGCACTTACAGGTCAAGAACAATATCCAATGAGTGTTTTGATAGCAAAAGACACCTTTGCAGAGGAACATCCAATCCTAATGCAAAAGGTCAAAGAAGCCTATAAAAACTCAATTAAAACCATCTTAGAAGACCCCACATCTGCGGGAAAAAAGATTGAGGAACTTGGAATTATGAAGGCAGAAATGGCAACACCAGCACTTGCTAACTGCGCTTTGACCTTTAAAGAAGGAAGTGAGGCAAAAGAAGAACTACTTGCTTACTACAGAACTCTTTTGGCTCTCGCACCAGATGCAATTGGAGGAAAAGTACCAGACGACGGCGTGTGGCTGTAAACCTGGCTGTAAACCTGGCTGTAAACCTGGCCATAAATGTGGCCTAAAATTGAACCACAAATTGAACCACAACAGGTTAACAAAATAGCATGTTTGAGTGTACAATCGCTCACATGCAGTTGAATTTTGTATTTTTTTTGAATACCTGCCTTTTAGGTGTAGGTTTGGCTATGGACGCCTTTTCCGTTTCGCTTGCAAACGGTCTTAACGAGCCAAAAATGGGCGTTGGAAGAATGAGCCTCATAGCCGGAACCTTTGCAATCTTCCAGTTTGTAATGCCAATGACAGGCTGGATTTGCATCCACACCATAGTTGAGTACTTCAAAATATTTGAAAAATTCATACCTTGGATTGGCTTTGCAATCCTAATGTGGATTGGCGGCGAGATGATTGTAGAAGGCATCAAGGGCACCAAAGAAGAAGAGGAAATAAAAGAAACCAAAACCCTCTCCTTTGGAAAGCTGATGATACAAGGCGTGGGTACCTCAATTGATGCCCTCTCAGTAGGCTTCACAATTGAGCAATACGACCTCATGACGGCAATCATTGCATCGCTTTTGATTGGGGTCATCACCTTTGGAATTTGCATCACCGGCGTGGCGATAGGCAAAAAATTTGGCATGAGATTTGCAAAACGGGCCACAATCCTTGGCGGTTGTATCCTCGTTGCAATTGGAATTGAAATACTAGTAGGAAGCTTTATATGAGAAAAAAGAGGACAGATTCATACATTTCAATCTTGTCCTCTCTTGCGTTGATTTTCCTGTGGCATTTGGCCGCGCTGACTCTGAATGCCCCCATCATCCTACCCACCCCGTACGAGGTCTTGACCCAGCTTGTCAACATCCTCTCGCCCGAGCTTGCCACCAACCTTGCCTACACCGTTTTACGCGCGCTTGAGAGCTTTCTTCTCATAGTTAGCACCGGTGCGCTAGCTGGCCTTCTTGCAGCCCGATATCCCATATTCAACAAAATCCTAAATCCTCTTATCACAGTTTTTAAGGCAACTCCAGTGATGAGCGTCATCCTCTTAGCCTTCATTTGGCTACGCACTGGAGTAGTACCTGTGTTCTCTGCTTTCCTCATGGCCTTTCCAGTGATGTTTGTCCAAACGGTGGCCGGATATAACAGTATAGACCCAAAATTATTGCAGATGTGCGATATTTACGACATCAAAGGCAAAGAACGTGTTAAGCATTTAATCCTACCATCGGTTCTTCCTTCCATCATCACAGGAGCCAAACAAACCCTCTCTATGATATGGAAAGTGGTCATTGCGGCCGAGGTTCTTACCCTGCCCAAACATGGTATAGGAAGGGCTTTACAACTTGCCCAAATTCAGCTTGAAACCTCCAAGGTCTTTGCTTGGACCATTGTTGCTATCATCCTTACCGCCCTTAGCGACGCTGCCTTTAATTTGATTCTCAAACACCTAGGAAAGGAGGCCAAATATGACAATTAAAAACCTCTGTAAATCCTATGGCAATAATGTAGTGCTAAAAGATTTCTCTCTTGATATAGAGCCTGGAACAATAACCTGTATTACAGGGACATCGGGATGTGGAAAAACTACTTTGCTGAATTTGATTGCTGGAATTATTCAGCCAACTTCGGGAAGTATCGATATTGGGCAGAGCTCGGTCAGTTATCTGTTTCAGGAGCCTAGGTTGCTACCGTGGAGAACGGCGCTGGAGAATGTGGCAATTGCGTTGAAGGGAGACGAGGCCAAGGCGAGAGAGGCTCTTGAGCTGGTAGGCCTGAACAATAGCCTAGATAAGTATCCTGGCGAACTTTCTGGGGGGATGAAGCAGCGAGTGGCTATGGCTAGAGCGTTCTCGTATCCAAGTAGCCTTATCTTGATGGATGAGCCGTTTCAAAATCTAGATGTCAAGCTAAAGAACAACTTGCTAAACCAGTTTCTGAAACTGTGGGAAAAGGACAAGAAAACTGTGTTGTGGGTGACCCATGATATAACAGAGGCCTGCCTTGCAGCAGACCTCGTTCTGTGTGTTTCTTCAAGTCCAATGAAGATTGCTAGAGCAGTTCCAATAGAGCTTGCTAGAGACCAACGCACGGCAGAGAACATAGCGTCCATTCAGGCGCAAATCTACCAAACGCTGGTGTCTCAGTAGCCCAAGCGGGCAAAACAGCCCAAGCAAGCCCAAGCGGGCAAGCTCAGCTTACTTCACAACAACTCTCATTATGCGCTTTTTGCCAGCGCGAAGAATCATTTCGCCGTCCTTGGCCTCATCCTTGGTGATAATGGCCTTAACGTCTGTGATTTTGTTGTCGTTAATGAAGCAACCACCACCCTCAACTAGACGGCGGATATCGCTCTTAGTGTTGCCTAGACCCGCCTCAAAGAACAGGTCAATTACGCCCTTACCTTCGCCAAACTCAATATTGACAGTTGGCATTGCACTACGATCCCCACCATTGCCAAAAGCAGCCTTTGCAGCCGCCACAGCCTTGTCTGCCTCTTCTTGACCATGAATAATCTTGGTCACTTCATAGGCCAATTTGACCTTGGCGTCATTGATATTTCTAGAAGGGTCATCATATTGAGCAATCTCATCTAAATCCATGAATGTAAAGAGCTTCATAAACTTGATGACATCTGCATCAGCAACATTTCTCCAATACTGATAGAAGTTGTAGGGAGAGTAAAGAGTTGGGTCAAGGAATACAGCTCCCTGCTCGCTCTTACCCATCTTCTTGCCGTCTGCTCTCATTATGAGATTGAAGGTAAGACCAAAGCATTCTGGCCCACCCATTCTCTGAATTAGATCAATACCAGCAACAATGTTGCCCCATTGGTCTGCTCCACCAATTTGAAGCATGTTGCCGTAGTTCTTGTACAACATGTAGTAGTCGTAAGATTGAAGCAATTGATAGTTAAACTCAATAAAAGAAAGACCTCTTTCAAGGCGCTGTTTGACACCCTCAAAAGTAAGCATTCTATTTACAGAAAAGTACTTACCTACATCTCTGAGAAACTCAATGTAGTTGAGATCAACCAACCAATCGGCATTGTTTGCAATAATTCCCTTGCCGTAACCAGCAGGTGGAACTTCGTCAAAATTAACAACTTTAGAAAGTTGCTTAGCAATGTTCTTTCCATTTGCTTCAATAGCTTCAGCCGGCAAAATCTTTCTCATCTCAGTCTTGCCAGATGGGTCTCCAATAAGACCTGTTCCACCACCAACAAGAGCAATTGGCTTATGTCCAAATTGCTGAAGATGATGCATGGCAAAGAAAGGAACAATGTGGCCAACATGCAAAGAAGGACCTGTAGGGTCTGTTCCACAATAGAAAGTCACAGGACCCTTATCCATTAGGTCGGAAAGTCCTTGCATATTTGTGCAGTCTTTTACAAAACCTCTATCAATGAGAACCTGTAGCGCTTTATTCATTTTTATACCCTCTTGTACTCTTTTGTTGCCTTCTTAATCTCTGAAACAAGTTGAGAAATTGGAACACGAATTTGTTGCATAGAATCACGGAATCTCAACGTGACTGTGTTGTCCTTAAGTGTGTCGTAGTCAACAGTTACGCAATATGGAGTACCAATTTCATCCATTCTTCTGTAACGGCGGCCAATAGCACCACTTTGGTCAAAGAACGTAACAAAGTCCTCTCTGAGCTCGTGCTCAAGCTTATCTGCAAACTCGCCAATGCCATCTTTCTTAACCAGTGGCAACACGGCAACGGTAACAGGTGCAACATTTGGATGGAAGTGCAACACTGTTCTGACATCTCCATCCTCAAGGGTCTGCTCTTCATAGGCATCTGAAAGGGCCATGAGCACGTTTCTCGTTAATCCTGCCGATGTCTCTACAACATAAGGGACGTACTTCTCATTGGTCTCTGGGTCAAGATAGGTCAAATCTTTACCTGAGAACTTCTGATGCTGGGTGAGGTCGTAATCCGTCCTGCTATGGATACCTTCAAGCTCTTGCCATCCCATTGGGAAGAGATATTGAATGTCGTAGGCATCTTTTGCATAGAAAGCAAGCTCATCTGGGCCATGCTGGTGCCATCTGAGGTGGTCAGCTACTATTCCGAGTTTGTTAATATAGAACTTCATTCTTTGCTCACGCCAATACGGGAACCACTTTTCATCCGTGCCTGGCTTGCAGAAGAACTGCATCTCCATCTGCTCGAATTCGCAAGAACGGAAGATAAAATTCTTGGTTGTAATCTCATTTCTGAAACTCTTTCCCACCTGTGCAATACCAAAAGGAATCTTCACTCTCGAAGATTGCACCACATTCTTGAACTCCGTGTAGATGCCCTGTGCGGTCTCTGGTCTGAGATAGATGGTTGAAGCCGCATCCACATCTGGCCCGATATGGGTAGCGAACATGAGATTAAAGTTTCTTGGAGCTGTGAAAGTTCCTTTGCTGCCACAAACTGGACATGGCCCATTGAGGTCAATCTGGTCAGCTCTGAAACGGCTCTTGCACTGCTTACAGTCCACCATTGGGTCTGTAAAGTTACTTACATGGCCACTGGCTTCCCATACCCTTGGGTGCATGAGAATGGAAGCATCAAGTCCAACAATGCTGTCATGAAGCTGGGTCATTTCCTTCCACCAAAGGTCTCTGATGTTGTTCTTCAATTGAACACCCATTGGACCGTAGTCGTAAGCGCCATTAAGGCCTCCATAAATTTCACTACTCTGGAAGATAAAACCTCTTCTTCTGCAAAGCGATATAATTTTATCCATTGTTACTTCAGACATTTTTATTTACCTCTTTTTCTAATACGTTTATTGCTCTTTCAATTCGTCTGTAGGCTTCTTCTGTTCCCAAAAGATGGATACAGCTAAATGGCGGTGGACTTACCTGAAGGCCTGTGACTGCAGCTCTTAACGGGTTGAACACACCTGCATTCTTGATGCCTAGCTTCTGGGCTAGATCACAAAGATCTTGCTGAATATCGTCATCGGTCTTGGAGGTGACAAGTTCGGCCTTAAGTAGCTCGTAGACGGCTTTGAGGGATGTGAGCGTGCTCTGTGCGTCCATCTTTTTGGGGATGAGCATTGCAACCTCTGGCTCGCCGTGGTCGTCCATAAAGGATGTCATCTCTACCACGTCTGAAAGCAGGGTGAGGCGGTCGCGGACACCTGGGACAAAGGCAAGAAGTTTGTCAAAATCGGCATCTGTGAGCCGTCCAGCTTCCTTCAAGTAAGGCATAAGAAGTGTAGCCAGCTCCTCGTTGGACTTTCTTCTGATGTACTGCGCGTTGAACCAATCCAGCTTCTGGTAGTCAAAAATACCGGAGGCCTTGTTGATTTTTTCAAGAGAGAAGCACTTTTCCAGCTCTTCGCGGGAGAAGAACTCCTTTTCGCCATCATAAGACCAACCAACAAGACTTACATAGTTAAGCAAGGCTTCTGGAAGATAGCCCTTCTTTCTAAAATCTCTGACACTGGTAGAACCGTGTCTCTTGGAGAGCTTGTGACCGTCGTTGCCCATGACCATTGGAAGGTGGCAATAAATTGGAACCTGCCAACCAAAGGCCTGATAAAGGAGAACGTGTAGTGGTCCCGATGGAATCCATTCCTGCGCCCTCATGATGTGAGTTATGCCCATTAGATGGTCATCAATGACGTTTGCAAGATGGTAGGTTGGATAGCCGTCTGACTTTAAGAGGACTGGATCTGGACTTACGTCCTTGTTTTCCCTTGTGACATCTCCCATGAGAATGTCGTGGAAGGTGGTGCTACCTTCTTTTGGAACCTTCAGTCTAATGACGGGCTTAAGACCCTGAGCTTCTAAGGTAGCCCGCTCTTCTGCTGTCAAATTTCTGCAATGACCATCATAGCCCTGAACTGGACTTTTTTCTTCAATCTGCTTTTGTCTTAAGGCTTCTAGGCGCTCTGGAGTGCAGTAACAATAGTATGCTTTGCCCATATCAATGAGTTTTTTTGCATATTCTTGATAAATAGGCAATCGTTCGCTTTGAACGTAGGGTCCATAAGGTCCACCAACAATTGGACCTTCATCCCACTTTATGCCAAGCCAATCCAACGTATCGTAAAGATCTTGGAGAGACTCGTCACTATAACGCTCACGGTCAGTATCCTCTACTCTAAGGATGAACTTGCCGCCGTTTGTCCTTGCAAAGAAATAATTGAAGAGAGCTGTTCTAACCCCTCCAATATGCTGCAGTCCGGTTGGGGACGGTGCATACCTTACTCTTACATCCATAATAGTTTGACTCCATTACTATCCTGAGGTTTTTGCAAAAACCTCTTGTATGTTTTACTAGAAAATGAGCTTTATATCAACGCTTAAACTTAAGACTTAGACTTAAGCCCAAGGACCTTCTTTGAGCAATTTCAAAAGGTCAATTCTTGAACGAACATTTGTCTTGTCAAAGATGTTTGCAACATGGTTGTTGACCGTATTTACAGAAATTGATAACTCGTTTGCAATCTCTTTATTTGTAAGCCCTTCACAGATAAGTTGAATTACAGAGAACTCACGTTCTGTAATCTTATACTGAGCAAGACTTTCTAGACTCAGCGTTGTGGGATTTTGAGACTTCTCAGTCTCTAAAGTGAATCTTGAATAATAATAAACTAAAATGATTATTGAGAAGGCAAGCACATAAATAGGATTGCTAAGCTCTCTTATGAAGTTAAAGAACAGGGCCAAAAAGCAAAGAGGAATGAGAGCTAGACTTGTAATATTTATTGCAAGACACACACCCCTCGCCTGCTTGTTATCAATGTTCTTTAGGTTGTTCCACAAAGTGATAATGCAGTAGATGTACATTCCAAGGAAGGCCAAGGTTTGACCAAAAGAGGTCCAAAAAAAGAAGGTGTCATTTACAACTATTTGAGAAGCAAGTCCAACACCAAAATATGCCGCGGCCAAAGGGTAAAAAGCCATGCGTTGAAATTTTCTCCACGGCTTAGCAATGACCCAGCTTAAGAAATAAGGTAAGAATACAATTACAAATGCCATTCCCAAGTGAAGTATGGTGGTGAAAATAAAATTAAACACGTTATAAACAGCATTTGGCATAAAGAACAACGAAAGACCCTTGGCTAATGCTAGTACCATGATGCCTACAAGGCTACTTTGGAACACAATGTAATAAACTGTCCAAGGGTCTTTGCGTAAGATGCGTGCAGCAATGGACAAAGCCAAGGACATGCACGCAACTGCTATTGAGATTGTATAGGTGAACAGTATAAATCCGTCCATCTTAACTCCTAATACTAGTCCTAATACTAGAAAAGATTACTTTGAGAGCAATCTCTGATTATGTGAGAGATCTGCCTCGCCGCAGATTGCCTTGATGTCTTCGTAAAGCAATGGGAAGCTGGTAGCAGCAAGTCCTGTGGTCTTTTCACAAATCTTGTTGTATTCACTAGCGTTGATAATTGCCTTGCTAAAGAGAGAGAATAATCTGAGGTGAATATCCTTTCCATCATTAGACATATACTCTTCTGTTTCTGCAAAGCCTGGGAAGACCTTTGCAAGAGCCTGATCAAAGGATGCTGCGTTAGAAACGTAAGCATTGATTGGCTTGGTGTGCAAGAAGAGCCACATGCTGAGACTTGGGTTTACCCAACCAAGTTTAACCTTCTTGGCTTCTGCTATTGGCATGACTGCCTTAACGTCATCGGCCTTAAGATTAAAATCCTTGAAGGAGAAAACTGCCCAGGCGCTGGCATACTTTCCAGCAATTCTTCTCTTTGCTGTGACCTTTACGAGATCTTCAAGAGTTTCAGCACTCTGGCATTCAACAGAAAGGCTAACATATCTGCAGTCTTTTCTAACTCTTGCAAAATAAACTGCAAGGGCTGGATCTGAGGCTACAATAAGAATAGTTTTCTTTGGGAGAACAGGATTTCTTTTGCGCATCATAATTATGCCTCCTCATTTACAAAGCGGAATTCGCTTGTGATTGGAAGAGCTCCAAAAGCTCCGCTCTCATACATTGCACGAACTTTTCCACTTGCTGGGATTCTAAAATCACTAAGTGGATAGTAAATTGTGGATCCTACGCTGTCTTTCTCTGCAAAGTAGATTCCATCTCTTCTGAGAAGTCCATCCTGCAAGAGGGTTGGGTTGCAATCAAAGACAAACAACTGGCTAGCGCGCTTGCATCCATTTGTAAAGACACTTGTGAGGTAAATCAATACTTCTGGATGGAGGAACATGCCATAGTCGTCAACAATAAGAACCTTGTCTCTTGTAAAGGCTTCAAAGAAAGCAAGAGCCAAAAGGGAAAGTCTCTTCAAAGAAAGGCTCTCTCTTCCGTATGGGCTGAACATAGCAGCCTTTGAATTGGAGTGAATGAAGAATACCATATCACCGTCGTTGGACTGAACAAACTTACCGTCTTTGTTGCAACCAACTCTAATATCTCTGATATCTGTAATATCCATGCTCCAGAAGAAGTTGATAAGCTGGTCTTTCCAAGATGGATGAGCATTGAGCATTGCTGCAATATAGTGCTCTGAAGAAGTTCCAACACCCATTGGGAGAATGTCCAACGTATCTGCAAACCATTTGTAAACTTCTGAACAAGTCTCGCCACCCTTTAGAGCTGCGTTTGCAAGATAGACGTGCTTTTCATCAACAGCCTTCTCGTTGCGCTTTTTGTCACCTCTGTAAAGCTTACCCCAACGTACGTTGTAGGTTACTTCTTCATTGAGATCTGCTACGGCAATTCTCTCAAACATCAGCTTCTTGGAAGCACCGTAAGCATAATAGAGGCTCTCTTCCCAAATGTGGTCTGTATCTGCTTTGAGAGTATAGGTTGCAGTAATTGCTTTCTCTTCTGCAGTTGCTTCCTTAAGAAGAATTCTAACTGTGAACTCAGCTGGCTGGTTCTTAACTTCATTGTAAGCAAAAATCGATCCTGTCAGAATTCTCTTAAGAGGATTCTCTTCAGAGGCTTCTGCCATAACGATTCCCTTGATTGCCTCAAGAGCTCTTACAATCGTACTTTTTCCAACACCGTTTGGACCAACAACGGCAACAGTCCTTAGAACCTTGAGTTTGTCAGAAACAGTCTCAATTTTGCTCTGATCAAGTCTCTTGTCCTTTAAGGCTGCAAACGAAACTGTCTGCGGTTCCTTGATTGACCTAAAATTGGCCACCGTAATATCAATAAGCACAAAGGCCTCCTTTGCCGCCACGCGGCACACTAGAAGTTTTTGCAGGCAAAAACCTCTTTTATTCAGGTTAAAGACCCATAGACTCCATTCTTGCACGAATTGTGGGATACGCGTCAAGTGCAGTCTTAAGTCTTAACGGAAGAGTCATGTCTCCATGATTATCCGTTGCTATGATGTCTACTAAGTCCTCGTCTATATAAGGCAAAGCCTTTTTATTCTCTATGCCTTCAACGTTGACCTGTATCCATGCTCCAAGTTCTCTTAGCATCCTGAAAGAATCGTCCTTTGGTTTGATCCAATGGTATCTTTCAACATGCGCCACCACCACTTCCAAGCCTCTATCAAGTAGCTGTTGTAGCTTCTTTTCAAGAGCCATGGGCTTTGCGTTAACTGGGAACTCGCACAGGGCAAATCTTCCTGCCACTGGTATACACTTGACTTCAAGTTGACTGGATAAGTACAACTCGCTACCAAGGTAAGTTTTCATTCCCAATTTTTCAGCATCCTTTGCAGCCTTCTCAAAGTTTGGACGAATGTTCAAAACATTGGTCTGAACTGTTGGATGATAGACATGTGGTGTAAAAACAAGGGAATCTATGCCGTACTTATGGTATTCAAGTAGCAGCTTTCTATAGAGTTCCTGTGTTTGCACTCCATGGTCTACTCCAAAAAGCAGGTGGGTGTGAAAATCAAAAACACTCATAACTAGAGCAATATTAACCTAAAATCAAAAAAATTCATAGATATTTCTTAATTTTTTCCACAATTTATTATAAAAAGCTTCATTTTTAGGCTATCGTTGCCCTAAAACAATGGCCTATAACGCAAAAGTTGTTAAAAAATTTGAATTTTTTTCATTTTTAGGCCATTTTAGGCCATTATTTTCATTTTTTCACTCAAATAAGCCAGAAACAGGCAGAGAAAAGCCTAAAAGCACTGTTGCCAAGCCCTTGAACATCCTGAATTAAGTGCTTATTATTGGCACGCAACATAAAAATATAGGGGAATAGTTAGAAATAACCATGAAAACAAGAACAAAATTTGCCTCTCTGGCTTTGCTGATAACGCTGATATTTATTTTGACTTCGTGTCCAGCTTCTCCACCTCTTGCACCTTCGGATGGCTTTAAGCCCTATCTTGCCCCAAAGGAGCCCTCTAACGTTGAAGCAACAAATGGGTATGCCGATAGTATCGGGCTAAAGTGGGATAAGGTGGAAGATGCAACCAGCTATCAGGTATGGGCCACCCCGGTGGATCAATATGGCATGGTGACCAAAGCTACAAGCGAAACTGAGACCTACTCAAAGCTCATTGCACGTGGGTTTGAGTTAATAGATGTGGTCACAGAGTCAAGTTGCAAGCTTAGAGATCTTGAGGCAAATACGGCGTATGTCTTCTCCGTTGTGGCCATGAAGGCTATGAAAAATACTCAGGGCACAACAGTTCTCTACTCGGAGCCAAGTGCATTTGTGCAGGGTGCGACCTTTGGGGAGATCACACTGTCTGCCGTGGCAAATTCAAAGACAATTACCCTTTTGTGGAATATTTCAAATCTCTATTCAATATTGACCAATTCTAGGGAGAAAGAAGCCCTCTATAATTATAATATATCAATCTACAGAAAACTCAGCTCAAGTAGCGATTGGCAGGATGCAAAAGACCTTACAGAAGAGGAAGCGAAAAAACAATCGTTCTCGTTCCCAGCTTCCTCCTTGGAGATTGATTGCTCGTACGATTTCAGGCTCCGTTTGCAAGTCCTAGATGCAGATGAAAATGTTGTAAACACCGTTGAAAGTGACGTCTTCACAATTATTACAGACTCCTCTCCAGCGCCAGATAGCGTTGAGGATATTGTTGCAACAAATGGACTTACAAGACACGAGGTGACGCTCACTTGGACGGCTCCAGCGCTCGTAGACAGAGAAGATATTAAATCCCTGTTTGGGGTACAACGCTCAAGCGCCTCTGGCTCGGCCACAAGCACATCAAGCGCCACAGCCTGGACAGAAATCACCTCTCCAGTTACGCAAAACTCAGATGGCACCTACTCCATCACAGACTCAACTCTTGCAGACAACACAATTTACACCTACCGTATCATCAACGGCTATCAAATTGGCGAAAAGACGCCGGTTTACCAAAACGAAGAAGATGCGGCCACAATTCAAGACGTCTATGCACTTTGGATGCCAGAAAATGTTGAATTCAGCTTCACGGCAAACGCAGACAATAAATCGGGCGAGTTGACAGTAAGCTACACCTATAATCCTCCAGTTATAAATCCTTCTGATGTAATTAAATGCTACATTGGAGGCTCAACTTGGACGGAAAGAGACCTCTCTACCCACACAGAGCTTGAGAAGCAAGAAGTCAGCAGCACTTCTCCAACATATCAAGTCTCAATTGAAGACACCAAGCCTCTTACCTACTACTCGTTCTACTTCCTTTTCACGCTAAACGACGAAGAATTGGTCAACGTCACATCACCAGAAGACTTCACCTTGGGAGAGACGGGAGCTGCAAACTTAATTGAAAACTTAAATGCAACAACTACTTGGGTCAAAGCAATTTGCTTAACTTGGGACGAGACCGATGAAATCACATCTTCATCCCATACCTTCCTATATGAAATCTACCAAGACAACGTAAAACTTGACAGTGTAGAAATTTCGGGCACAGGCAGCACAAAATCTGCCTACATTGCCAGCGAAGACGGCGTCTCCCACAACTACCGCATCAAGGTGGCCTCAGAAGACAGTTCCGTCTTTGAGATAGTAGAAGCCAAGGGCACAACTCTTGCAATCCCAACAGGTCTTAACGCCTCAGATGGCACATCTATCACAGATATTTCAATCACCTGGCCACAACTGGACACCAGTACAGTCCTCTAC
>CAVKHB010000005.1:0-17792 GCA_963656005.1 Coriobacteriaceae bacterium | reverse complement strand
AAGTATCTAGCCTTTACAGAAACAGGACTTAAAAATTCAAGTGGATTCTCAACAGGTATTGATCATCTAAAAGAACTGGGAATAACGCATGTTCAACTGCAACCTGTTTTTGACTATGCAACTGTAGATGAATCAACAGTAAACAATGCAGAGGCTGCCCCTCAATTTAATTGGGGTTACGACCCTAAAAATTACAACGCTCCAGAAGGCAGCTATTCCACTGACCCCTTCAACGGAGAAGTAAGAATAAAAGAACTCAAGAAAGCTATTCAAAGTCTTCATAAAAATAATATTGGCGCTGTGATGGATGTAGTTTACAACCACACTTATCACACAGATTCATCCTTCAACAGAATTGTTCCCTACTACTATTACAGATACGCCCCAAATGGAACCAATTCAAACGGCAGCGGTTGTGGAAATGAAACCGCTTCCAACCGTAAGATGTTCAGAAAGTTCATGATAGACAGCCTAAAATATTGGGCAACAGAGTACCACTTTGATGGCTTTCGTTTTGACTTAATGGCCATTCATGACCTTCAAACCATGCAAGAAATTGAAAAAGCTCTACATAAGATAAACCCAAAGTGTCTAATTTATGGCGAAGGTTGGGCAGGTGGAGCTTGTGGTTACGACTACTCTCTTCTTGCCTATCAAGGAAACATCTCAAACCTAACGGCAAGCAAAGGTTCTGCAGGGGCAGTTGCTGTTTTTAATGATGTCATAAGGGATGGCTTAAAGGGAGAAGTTTTTAACAACCTTTCCAAAGGCTACATCAACGGAAATCCAAGCAGAGAAAATGCTAACAAAGTTGCCTTTGGTATCAAAGGTGGTTATGGCACAGCTGGAATCTATTGGTCTGTCAAACACGGCATGGTTGTAAACTACATGAGCGCTCATGATAACAACACTCTTTGGGACAAACTAAGACTTTCTAACCCTAAAGCTTCAGAAGTTGACTTAATCAAAATGAACAAGTTGGGCATTGCAATAATCATGATTTCCAAGGGAATGCCTTTCATGCTCGCTGGAGAAGAAATTCTTAAAAGTAAAGCTGGAGATTCTAACAGCTATAAATCTAGCGATAAAATCAACAATATTGACTGGGAAAGCCTTAAGTCGGGCTCCAAGGAAGAGGAGATGTTTGTCTGGTATAAGAGCTTGATAAAAATGAGAAACAATGCTCCAAAACTCTGGAATGCAGATATTTCTTGCAATATCCTTGGTAATCAGGCCATTGAAGTAATTTATAAAATACACGGAGAAACGGTTGGCTTTGCCGTAGTAAACCCTACTGCTCACTCTTTCTTTAGCTCCCTTCCTGCAACAAACTCGTCCAATCCTTGGCGTGTGCTTTTGGACGGAGAAAATTGCAATTCTAATGCGGAAATTAAGGATAGAGTTTGTGTTCCAGCCTTCTCTGTAATCTTACAATCAAAAGTCTAACAAAAACATCTTCTATATGATATAATTTTCTCCACGCGGGTTATTTCACCGTAGTAAATAGTGGAGGACAAAATGAAAAAAATTGTAATTGCTCTACTTGCTCTAGTTGTATTAGTCACAAGCTGTACAACAGTGGCAAAGACAGACCTAGGAGAAATAGTAATTGTTTCTGAACCAGTAAAAACTGTAACAGTTGGCTGGTATGATGGAAGCAAACTTCTCAAAGAAGAACAGGTGGAAATGGGTTCTAAGCTAACTCCTTGGACACCTGAGAAAGAAGGCTCAACCTTCATGGCTTGGTACTCAGAAGCCTCAAAGACTATCCTCTTTGACTTTGACACCGTTGTCACAGAAGACACAGACCTCTTTGCTGGATTCAAGGGCGGTTTTGTAGAAGATACAAATACTTGGTGTCTCATTGGATCTGGTGCAGGAACCCTCAAGGCTTCAAACTGGAGTGAGTCTGCTGCTGTTGAAGAAAACTTCAAACTTACAAAAGACGCATCAGCAAACACCAACCTCTTTAGAATCAACAACGTTGTTCTTTATGCTGGTGATGCTTTCCAGATTCGTGTAATGGGAACTTGGACAGGTCAGCACGGTGTTGGTTATCTTGATGGCTATACTGCTCTTGCAGAAGCAGATGGAG
The DNA here is from genome assembly GCA_963656005.1 of Coriobacteriaceae bacterium. Classification (GTDB taxonomy): domain Bacteria; phylum Spirochaetota; class Spirochaetia; order Sphaerochaetales; family Sphaerochaetaceae; genus UBA9732. The sequence continues at coordinate 15,697 of CAVKHB010000005.1, read as the reverse complement.
ACATTGTTGGTGAAGTTCTTGTTGACGGAGAACGCTGGTTTTACGCAAATGGCGGTTTTGGAGACAGTGCAACAGGTTGGAATGCAAACGTAGCAAAGAGTGGTATCTATAACATCACTCTTGAAACCAACCCAGGCTCCAGTGCATACGACAAGATTTACATGGAAAGAATTGGAGACGCTCCAGAAATTTCTATTACCAATGATATGTATGTTGTTGGAACAGTCTTTGAGTGGAATGCAACAGAAGAAGGCCAAATGGCAACTGATGCAATCAGAGAAGATTTCTCTTTGGTAGTTAACGTCACAGAAGATAACTATGCAGAATGGGCACTTGATCCAGACGGTGAAATGTGCGCTGCTCTTAAGGTTCTCAATGATGTTAACGGAACTTGGTACGGCGTAAGTGATGAAGACTTTAATGCAACTAGCTGGACTCTTACTCCTGCAGGTGCAGATAATCTACTTCTTAAAGCTGGCCAGTACATTGTTTCTTACAACGTAACAGAAGACAAAGCAACCGTTGCAACTTCAGAAAAGGGTTATTTCCTTGCTGGTGTTATAAATGGCGCTGATCATTGGGATTGCAGATCAGGTGTCCAGCTTGAAGCAACAGATGATCCAAACACCTATGTTGGCTACTATACATTTACAGAAGCTGACACCGCTTCTTGGATTGCAGACTCTGGTAAGAAGGGAGCTTGTAAGGTTGTTTCTGGTTACAGTGGCTGTGATGCAGACCTCTGGTTTGGAACACAGGAAAGCGGCGACAACTACATGGTTGATGACTACGGTCTTTATGAAATCACCCTTCATCTTGATGGCGAATCTGGCTACATCACACTTGAGAAACTTGAAGGCCTCTTCCTTGTTGGAACCCTCAAGGATGGTGACACTTGGAGAGCTGAATCAGAGTTTAAGATGAGTGGCAACTCAGTTGTTTACACATTTGAAGCAAAGGACAGCAACACTTGGTGTGCCCCTGATTTTGCAGCAGTTAAGATTATTGATGTTGATGCAGCTGGAAACACAACCTGGTATGGAGATCCAAGTGGAAACAACGTCATGATTCCAACCGCTGGCACTTACACCATTACTCTTGCTGATGGTGTTGTGACAATCAAGTAATAATGGCCAAGTAATAAACTAGAGGTTTTTATGAAAAAATTATTAGTTTTTGTTTTACTTATTGCCCTAACTCTTGGCTGTGTCTTTGCTGGAGGCGGAGGCGAAAGTAAGACTGCTGAAACAACAAGTACGGAACGCACAAAGTACGTTCTTACAGTTTGGGGTGCACAGGACGACCAAGAACTTTTAAAGGAACTTTGTAATGCCTACGCAGAGGCTCATCCAGAAAACGACTACAAGTTCTTGTTTGGCGTTCAGGCTGAGACCGATGCTGCTGATAAGGTTCTTAATGACCCTGAGTCTGGCCCAGATGTATTCTCCTTTGCAAGCGACCAAATCAACAAGCTCATTCAAGCTGGTGCTCTTGCACGTATAGGCGGAACAGCTCTTGATACTCTTAAACAAAATAACAGCGCAGGAAGCGTTGATTCTGCAACCGTTGTAATCAACGGAGAAGAGCAGGTTTATGCCTATCCTTGCACTGGTGATAACACTTACTTCCTTTGCTATGACAAGTCACAGCTTTCAGAAGAAGATGTTAAGAGCTTGGATAAAATCATCGCCGTAGCAGCAGAAAAGGGAAAACAGGTAGCCTTCAGACTTTATGATGATGGCTGGTATCTTAGCTCCTTCTTCTTTGCAGATTCTGATTTAAAGTATGAAGTTACTTATTCAGAAGACCTCACAGAGACATCGGTCTCTATCAATTATGATAGTGCAGATGGCTTGGATGTGATGAAGGCTTTGAGAAGTTATTTTGCAAATAGCGCTTTCACGGGCAATGTTGATGACTCTAAGATTATCGCTGGCGTCACAAGTGGCAACCTAATTGCTGTTGTCACAGGCACTTGGAATATGAAGGCCATCAAGGCTGTCTGGGGAGAGAATACCGGTGTTAGCGTGCTACCAACTGCAAATATCGGTGGCCAAGAAGTTGCCCTCAATGGTTATTTTGGCTACAAGCTCATTGGCGTAAATGGTTATTCTCAGAACAAGGCAGAAGCTCATAAGCTTGCTCAGTGGCTCACTAACGAGCAGAGCCAGAGAAGACGTTTTGAGGTGCGCGGTTTTGGACCTACAAATAAGAATGTCATGGCATCTGAAGAAGTTCAGAAAGATGATGTTATTAGCGTAGTGCTCAAAGAAGCTGCCTACTTCAGAACTCAGAAGGGCGTTCCAAGCACTTACTGGACACCAATGGCTAGCTTAACAAAGCAGTTCCTTGATGCAGCAGATCCAATGACAATTACTGATAGCGAACTTCAGGCGTTGTTAGATTCTCTGTGTGCGCAGATTAGAAAATAACCCAGTTTTGGGCGTTTATGGGCGGAGAGGGGCAAAAAAGCTTTCTCTTCCGCCCTTTTTTCCTTAATTATAGTAATTATAGTGGAATATAGGTTCTTAGAATGAATAATGATAGTAATGTTTTCAAACGACTAGCTTCTAAGATTGGGGCTTCTTTTTCCAATTATGCTAAAGGCTTCGCAAAAGGCAATGCTTGGACAAAAGGCTCTTATCTTGTTATGGGGCTTGGACACGTAGCAAGAGGACAGATTGTTAGAGGTCTGTTCTATCTTTGTATAGAAATATTCTTTATTCTCTATCTTGTCTTCTTTGGAGGCTCTTACCTTCGTCTATTCTTCTATGGTTTCTTCAACCACGGAACGGTTGGAATCACGGAAACCCACGACTACTGGAATGAAGAATTAGGTGTCTATGACAAGATAACTGGCGATAACAGCTTCAAGATTATCCTTTATGGCATCCTTACAATCTTCATAATTATCTTCTTCTTCCTTCTTTACAAAAGCAGCATAAAAGAAAGCCTTGAGTTGGAAGAAAAAAAGAAAAATCACAAACATATCATAAAAATCAGGGAAGATTTAGCGGGTTTTGTAGATGGAAAATTCCACATCACCCTGCTTTCATTACCAATGATTGGTCTTTTTGTTTTCACCTTCGTTCCACTGATTACAATGATAATAATAGCCTTCACCAACTACGACGCCTCAACCGAGGTCCCGCAACATCTATTTAGTTGGGTAGGTCTTAAAAATTTTGCCGATATCTTTGGTGGGAATACTACACTATCGGCCACCTTCTTAAGAGTTCTTGGATGGACTTTAGTCTGGGCTTTCTTTGCAACGTTCAGTAACTACTTTGGCGGAATGATTCTTGCCATGCTAATTAACAGAAAAGGTATCAAATTCAAGAAAGTCTTCAGAACCATCTTTGTAATGACAATAGCCGTCCCACAGTTCGTATCCCTGATGATAATGAGTAAAATGCTAACTGCGGGCGATAGCCTTGAAATGAGTGGAATCATCACTCAATTCTTCTCAAAAGTATTTAATTTTAACCTTAAATTTGGCATCAACATAACCCAAACAAGAATTGCAATCATTCTTGTCAATATGTGGATTGGAATTCCATACACCATGCTAATCTGTTCTGGAATCTTGATGAACATTCCTGCCGATCTTTACGAAAGTGCAAGAATTGATGGTGCAGGTCCTGTCACCCAGTTCTTCAAAATCACCTTGCCTTACATGATGTTTGTCACAGGCCCCTATTTGATAACGCAATTTGTTGGAAATATAAACAATTTCAACGTTATTTATCTTCTTTCAGGTGGAGGCCCAGGAGATCTTCTTAAGTACACAGAAGGCGCAAAAGGAACAGACCTCTTAATTACCTGGTTGTATAAGCTTTCTCTTGGAGTAGACAGAAATTACAAGCTAGCTTCCGTCATTGGAATCTTGGTCTTTATTATTTCTGCAACGCTGTCGCTTCTTGTCTATAACAGATCCGCTTCAGTAAAGAAGGAGGATGAATTCCAGAATGGCTAATTATCAAAAAAAACAACGAAGTCAAAAACATATTACCAGAGCAATCAACACCTTAGTTTATGCAATATTAATTGTGATGAGTGTTGTTTGGTTAATTCCTCTGTTATACCTAGTTGTTCAATCCTTCAGAGGAGAACCAGGGGCATGGAGCTCCACCTTCTTCCCAAAAACTTGGACGCTGAACAACTACAAGAACCTCTTTTTTAACACGCCCTTTAATCAATGGTTCTTAAACACCCTACTAGTTGCCGCCTGCTCGTGCATCATCACCACCGCCTTTGTTCTCTCTGTTGGTTACACGTTCAGCCGAATCAAATTCCGCGCCAGAAAACCACTTATGAACATCATGCTAGTTCTTGGCATGTTCCCTGGTTTCATGAGCATGACAGCTGTCTATTTCCTTTTAAAAATCATCCTTCCCAACAACTTCCAAAGTCTGTTGAGCTTAATCATAGTCTACAGCGCCGGAGCTGCCCTATCCTATTACATTGCAAAGGGTTATTTCGACACCATACCAAAGGCACTAGATGAGGCCGCCACAATAGACGGGGCCACAAAAGCCCAAATCTTCTGGAAAATCATCATCCCAATGAGCAAGCCAATAGTCATCTACACAATCCTAACTTCCTTCATTTCTCCATGGTGCGACTACATTTTCGTCTCCTTCATCATGAGCGGCGTCCCCGATATCAGTCGCTACACCGTCTCTCTTGGAATGTACAAATGGCTTGAACGCGAGCAAATCCAGCAATACTTCACTACCTTCTGTGCCGCCGCCGTTGTGGTTGCAATACCAATCACCGGCCTCTTTCTCTGGCTCCAGAAATACTACGTGGAAGGCATCGCTGGCGGAAGCGTGAAAGGATGATTATGAAACGAGCCCCCATTTTTCTTCTTTTCCTTCTTTTGGCCTGCCTCTTATCCTCATGCGCCACAACTGGGCAGTCTTCTGAATCTTCCACCACCATAGCGCCACTGGACGACGAGTATCGCAACTACTACGAAATCTTCGTCTGGTCCTTTTTTGATACCGATAACAATGGCATTGGTGATTTTAATGGCATCACAGCAAAGCTTGACTACATACAGGAGTTGGGCTTTAACGGCATTTGGCTTATGCCAATGACTAAAGGAACCAGCTATCACAAGTATGATGTGGAAGACTACTACAACGTAGACCCAGACTTTGGAACTATGGAAGACTTCCAAAACCTACTTGAAGAAGCTCACAATCGCAAAATTAACATCATAATTGACCTAGTAGTAAACCACACCTCCAGTGAAAACCCCTGGTTCAAAGAAGCCTGTGACTATATCCGTAAATACGGCGAACCGGGTGGAAAGTATGGCAACTACTACAACTTCCAGAAAAAGGCGGAGTCTGGTTACACACAAGTTTCAGGAACCAACTGGTACTATGAAAGTCGATTCACCAGCACAATGCCAGATTTAAATCTAGACAGTGAAGAGGTCAGAACCGAGATTTTCAATATCATGAAATTCTGGCTGGATATGGGCGTTGACGGCTTTAGATTTGATGCCACAACAAGCTTTTACACCAACAGCAAAAACAAATCCATTGAGTTCTTAGGATGGCTCACAGAACAGGCCAAAGCTATTAAACCAACCTGCTATCTAGTAGCAGAAGCTTGGTTCACCAATGATGTAGCTGTACGTGAATACTATGACAGCGGAATTGACAGTTGCTTCTGTTTTCCATTAGCAATGGCATCGGGTCACATATATGATGCTTTAAAGGATATTAGAGCAAACAATGGCGTAGTTTTTGGAGATATGCTAAAAAAAGCACAGGATATCTACGATATAGGCATCTATGCGCCATTCCTCAGTAATCACGATACTGCTAGAATTGCCTCTTTTATGGGCCGTAGACAAACAGATAAAATCAAAATGGCACAGGGACTTTTATCTCTCCAAAGCGGCTGTCTTTTTGTTTACTATGGTGAAGAGATTGGCATGATTAGCACTGCAGACGGCTCAGACCCTTATAAGCGCATTGCCATGAAATGGTGCGACAAAAATGTCTATGAAGGCTGGTGCTACACCACTCCTCAAGGCATCGCCGTTACAAAAGACAACTACTATTACAGTGGGGTTGCAGAGCAAGAAGAAGATTCCAACAGTATTCTAAACTACTACAAAAAATCACTACAAATTCGCAATTCAAACCCAGAGATTGCCCGTGGCACCGTTGAGGTTCTAGAAGCCTACTACGATCAAAGTAAATACTGTTGCGTTTGCAAGTGGACCTACGAGGATAGCTCAGTAGTAGTTGTGCTCAACCTAGACCGTGAATATGAACACAACCTTGTTCTTGATTTAAAAGAACTTGGAGTGACAAATATGACAGATTTTCTCTGTGCCAATGCGGATTCTATAGTCAGTTTTGACAAAGCAAGTGGCACGGTTACTCTAGCCCCTTACTCCTACGCGATTTTTAGATAACTTTACGTCTTAATTTTTGTGCAGTTATTTTTTGACTTTTGCCGATTTCAATCTTAAAATTAAGTTATAAACATTCATCAATAAGGAGGCGCGGATGAATCTTAACGTTAGAGGTATCAAGTATCAAATTAGTGACGAGACCCAAGAGTTCCTGAATAAAAAGCTTCAGAAACTTGATTTTGCGGAAACTTATCTGCATGATTTAGACATTACGATTAAGAGAGAAACCCTAGGACAGGGTTTTCATATAGATGCAAAACTGCACTTCTCTTGGGGAACAGTGAAAGTTGTAAGCTATGACTGCTATGAACTCTATGAGGGCATAGAACTAATTGCAGACAAAATTGAAGCTGCCGCCAAGAAAGAAAAAGGCAAAGTAATAGATGCCTAAATAGGTTTTTGGACCTAAAAAAACAAGAGGGTTGTTCAAACGAGCAACCCTCTAAATATATTCGAGGGGTAAAGCTAGAAGATTCTCTCTGAGAAACATTTTCTTTTCTACGAGGCAAAGGATTACTCCCATCCCTCTTTTTTTCTCGGGGATTTTATCCAAAACGAGATTTGTTGCTCCCATATTCGCCTTAGGATTACCTGTCATTTTTATTTCAACAGGATATAAAACACCGTTTTCTTCTATAACAAGATCTATCTCATTATCGCTACTTGTATTCTTGTCTTTTCCTCTGTAATAAAAAATGTTAAACCGATAATCTTTTCCTTCATTTGTATATGATTTAAGAATCTCTGAAACGACAAAGGTTTCAAACATATTTCCAGCAACTGCAGAATTCTTCAAGGCCTCAGCTGTAAGCCAACGAGTCAAATAGCAAGCAAGTCCAGTATCTCTAAAATAAATCTTAGGAGCCTTTATTGCTCGATTCAAGGTACTGGCGAAGTAAGGCTGGAGGAGATAGACTATACCTGTTCTCTCCAAAATTGAAATCCACATCTTTATTGTTGGCTCGCTTACCCCCACTGCACTTGCAAGGTTCGTATAATTAAGTAGCTCTCCTGTTCTTGCAGCAACAGCCGTTAAGAACTTTGTAAAAGTAACGCTGTCTGCTTTAATTAAGCTGTTAATATCTCGGTCAAGGTATGTTGCCACATATGAAGAATAGAATTCCTGCCAATCTCGCTCTATATCATATAATTCTGGATAAGAACCCTTGTGGATGATATCCCAAATTCTATCGTACTTTCTCAACTCTTCTTCTCTTGCTGTTATATATTCATCTGTTGGAACAAAATGCCTATTAAAACTTATGCCATAAATTTCTCTTAATGATAGCCCAGCAAGTTCGTTAATCGAAATTCTTCCTGCGAGTGTTTCACTAACTCCTTTCATAAGTTCAAGTTTCTGAGAACCAGAAAGGATAAAGTTCCCTCTTTCGTTCGATTCATCTACTATTCTTTTTATTTCCTCAAGGATAGAACATTCTTTCTGAACCTCATCAATAAAAAGTGGTCGAGGGTTGTTTAAGAAAAACAATTTCGGTTCTTCCTTGGCTTGAAGTCTCGCAAGGCTGTCATCAAAGGTAACTTTATTGTAAGAAGGAAACTCCCGTTGTATGAGAGTCGATTTTCCTACCTGTCGAGCCCCTGTTACTAGAGTGCATTTTGTCGTCATAACTCTATTTTTGAGAATATCTGAAAAAGCTCTTTTAATATATGCCATAGAAACTCCGACTAATCTAAAGTACAACTTTATTATAGTCGCCAATTATGTGCTGTCAATATAAAAAAAGGAACCATGGTCATGCCTTTTGGCCTTTTGCAACGGTTCCTTTTTCAAAAAACTTCTTTGTTAAATTAGTTAAACTAGCTCAAGGAAAGCCTTGTAGCCTTCATAGGCCTGTTCAATGTCATAACAGGAAGTTACTTCCCATGGAGCATGCATGCTGAGAACGGAGACTCCACAATCAAGTACCTGCATGCCATACTTAGCGGCATACTTGGCAATTGTACCACCGCCACCAACATCAACGCGGGCCATTTCAGCCATTTGATAGCTAACGTTGTGAGCCTTTAGTTTTCCACGAACCATTGCAAGGAATTCTGCGTTTGCATCTGAAGCGCCACTCTTTCCTTTGGAACCGGTATACTTATTAAATACAACACCTTGGCTGAGGAAAGAAGAATTCTGCTTGTCATAAAGAGAACTGTTAAGTGGGTCGTAAGCGGAGTTTACATCACTTGAAAGCATGTAAGAATTTGCCATTGCTCTGCGAATTACTAACTCTGGGTTCTCTAAACCAAGTTTGAACACAACTTCTGCAACTGCATTCTCAAGAAGCATTGAATCCATACCTGTTGCTCCTTGGCTTCCAATTTCTTCCTTATCAACAAGAACACAGCAATTGGTTCTGGAAGAAGCTGGAGTCTCAAGCATTGCAACCAAAGAAGAGAAAGCACAAACTCTGTCATCTTGGCCATAACCTAGAACAAGAGACTTGTCAAAACCAATGTAACGGCTCTTGCCTGCTGGAACCACTTCAATTTCAGCTGAGCCAAAATCTTCTTCTTCAATGCCATATTTCTCTTTAAGAATGGCCAAAATTCTCTTTTTGCCTGGCTCCTTTTCATCATCGGGCTGAGAAGATTCCTTGTGGAAGCATCCAAGAATCAGGTCAAGTTTTTCGCCTTCAATGAAGTCTGAAGCGAGCTTTTTCATCTGTTCCTGTGCAATGTGGGGGAGGATATCGGAGATGGTGAAGACTGGATCTTCAGGGGCATCACCAATTTGGATGTCAACCTTTGTGCCATCTGTAAGGAAGACCACCCCGTCTATTGCAAGAGGCATTGCAACCCATTGATATTTCTTGATGCCACCGTAGTAATGAGTGTTCAGATATACGATTCCAGTGTCCTCATAGATTGGATTCTGCTTGACGTCCAACCGTGGAGAGTCAATATGTGCACCCAAGATATTCATACCTTTGCAAATGCAATCCTTACCAAGATTGAAAAGAATTACTGTCTTTCCCATCTTGCTGTAGTAGACCTTGTCGCCTGCTTTGAGAGAACTTACGTCCTCAAGATTCTTGTAGCCATTTGCAACTGCCATTTTAATGATGGAAGCTGCACATCTGCGCTCTGTTTTGTTATTGTCAAGAAAGTCCATATAATTTTTGATTAGATTTTCCATGATAATCCTCCGTGGAAAAAAGTCTAACAAAAAAGCAGAAAAAAGTGTATACAGGCTCTTAACTTTTGGTAAGTCATATGTTATCATAGTTTAAGTAAAACGGGTTAAATAAAACGGGGGTTTCAAGATGAAAGGACTTACAGAGCGTCAGACTGAAATTGCAAATTACATTGAGCACTTCTTTGACACCAATGGTTATGCTCCAAGTCTTAGAGATATCGCAAACAACTTTGGGTTCTCACCAAAAGCGGCTTACGACCATCTTAGGGCCCTAGAAAAGAAGAACATAATCAAGACTGCAGATAACCTTCCAAGGGGTATGGCTTTACTTAGAAGAACTACGCCAGAAGGAACAAATGTTATTAAAGTTCCAATTCTTGGCGCCACAGCTGCAGGAAGTCCCTTGATGTCGGAAGAAGTCTTTGACGGCTTTGTGGATTTACCTCAAAGTCTTACTGGCTGTGATGAATCCGAACAACTTTATGCCTTAAGAGTAAAAGGAACAAGTATGATTGATGATGGAATCAATGATGGAGACCTTGCAATCATCAAAAAGACAAGCCATGTAAACAATGGAGATGTAGTTGCTGCCAGTATTGGAGATGATTACGGAATAACTCTTAAGCACTTCTACCATATCGGAGACAGGTACGAGCTAAGACCAGCAAATCCCACAGTACAAGTAATAGTATCAACTCAATGCCAAGTTCACGGAAAACTCTTAATGATTATTAGGCAGTATGGAAGGTAATTCATGGCAGGAACATACCTCCTTCTAGGTCCGGAAAAGGCACTCAAGGATGATTACATAAAAGAGTTAAAAGCCAAACTAGATCCTTGTGAAGTCTCAAAGTTTTACGACATTGAAGATTATGAAACTGAGATGTTCGCACAACTTAATAACAATGATCTCTTTGCTGCCCACAGATTGGTTATCTTTGAAATCACACAAGAATTAAAAGGTAAGGACAAGATTAAAGCGCTTTCTATGTACATTTCAAAGCCTTCTGAATGTGCAACCTTGGTCATTACTACTACAGATTTGAGAGTCCCGCCTGAGATTATGAGTGCTGTGCCTAAAGACAACACAGTTACGTTCTATGAGATGTTTGAGAACCAAAAACCTCAATGGTTGAGCAATTATTTCAGAAGAAACGGCTTCTCTATCAGTTCAAGTGCATGTGAAGCAATCATTGAAAAGGTTGAAAACAACGTCCATGACTTTGAAAACGTCTGCTCTCAATTTGTAATATTTCTAAATACAATTCCAGGAAAAAAGAACATCACAGAAGAGGATGTTGATGATTATTTAGCTCATACAAAGGAAGAAAATGACTTTTCCCTCTTCTCATATGTCGCAAGAAGAAAATTAGACAGTGCCCTTGAGTGCCTTCATACCTTGCTTAGAACAAAAGACACTGCACAGGTAACCTCAATGTGTGCCTCTCGCCTGGCCTCTTATTTTAGAAGAACCCTTGCAATACAAATGCTCAGACATAATGGTGCAGATTTTGAAAAAAGTTTCTCCTTACCCTACTTTGGATCTGAATATCCTATTAGAAGAAAGAAGGATAAAGATATCTATAATGATGCTTGCAAAAACTACGGTGTTAGAGAGGTTGAAAGGGTTTTGGTTGTTCTTGCTGAATATGACATTAAGATTAAAGAAGCTCCCGCAAATGTACAACAGACCCTGATGGAAAAATGCCTTTTAGACGTAATTGTTCGCAAGGGCAAACATGCAAAGCCTTTTGTTTTTGCCTCGCTTTAATGCTCTAATATTACAATAAGGCCTAAATTTTTAGTCTATTAATAAGGTTTTGGGCTACTTTTATAGAAATTCCTGCTCTTTTTGAAATCTCTTCAGGTGTACATTGAATTACATCATCAAGGGTTGTAAAGGCCTTCATAATCTTATCACTTGTCTTGTCCCCAATACCTGGAATACTTTTAAGCAAATGGAAGGAGGCTTCCTTGCTCCTCATAGCTTGGTTTGCCCCGGTTGCAAACCTATGGCACTCGTCTCTTACAGCAATAAGAACCCTTAAACCTTCATTACTATGGTCAAGCCTTAAATCAGGTCTATCGTCATCAAAGACAATTGTTTCATATTCCTTAGCAAGACCTACAACAGGCACATCTGCCAAGCCTAGTTCGTCTAAAACATCACGAGCAACATTTACCTGGCCTTTTCCACCATCAATGAGAATCAAATTGGGTTTTCTTAGATTTTCTTCAATTACTCTGGAGTAACGTCTATAGACAGCCTCTCTCATAGCTCCATAGTCATCAATTGCTCCGTTTAAAGATCTAATGTTAAAGCGTCTATAACCAGAGGGATTTGGATTTCCATCCACAAAAGAGATCAGGCTTGCAACAGTATATTTACCAGCCAGTTGCGCAATATCAAAACCTTCAATCAGTTCAGGAAGTTCTTCAAGGTTCAGCTCTGATTGAAGAATCTCAAGAGCTTTAGTATTGTCTCTACTCTTTAAACGTTTTTCTACATCCCTTGAGGCATTTTCTGCCGCCATACGAAGGATTCTAAAGTCTCTTCCTTCCTTAGGAACTTGGAAAGTTACATCGTGGCCAAGAACTTCCTTAAAATATCTAGCTATCAACTCAATGTCTATTTCATGCGAGATAAAAATCTTATTGGGGATTTCTCTCCCATCTTCATAGTACTGTGTTAAGAAGTTTAAAAGAGTCTCCGATTCATCGCCAAATGTTTGCGCTCTATAGAGAGCCCTACCAATGAGTTTTCCATCTCTGAACTGCATAATTGAAACAGTACAAAGTGGACTTCGCATTTCAATAGCAGCATAGTCTTGACTTTCCAAAGAAGCATGAGACGAGTGATCTTCTACCATTTGCGCCTTGCTTACACTTTGTATCGCAACTAACATGTCTCTCTTTTTGGCTGCAACTTCGTATTCCATAGCCTTAGAAGCCGCCATCATCTCGTCTTTAATTTGCTGTTCAAGTTCGTTACTCCCCCCGGAGAGAAAGCGTCTTATTCTTTCAATGTTTTTACCATATTCTTCTTTTGAAATCATCCCACAGCATGGTGCTGAACATCGGCCAATATGATAATAAAGACATGGTTTTTCGCGTTTTCTTAATGGCGTGGAGCACTTTCTAAGGTTAAACAGTCGGTCAATAATATCAAGATATTCAGCCATTTTTGAGGCATCGGGAAAAGGGCCATAGTAATCAGACCCGTCTTTGATTATGCGTCTTGTCTTAAAAACTTTAGGGAAAGTCTCCTTTGAAATTCTAATCATTGGATAACTTTTACCATCCTTCAACATAATGTTGTAGTGCGGATTGTATTTTTTAATTAAGTTGTTTTCTAAAACTAGAGCCTCATAATCGTTACCGGTAATGATATGGTCAATGTCTCTGATTTTCTCTACAAGGGCAGCAGTTTTGCGGTCTCTGTTTGGAAGGAAATACTGACTAACTCTCTTTCTCAAACTCTTGGCCTTTCCAACATAAATGACGGTGCCTGTAGCATCCTTCATAAGATAGCATCCAGAATTAAGTGGTAAAGCATGGGCTTTGGCTTTAGCTTTTTCAAAATTCTCCTTGCGTTGTCTTAATTCCTCTTGAGATTCTTTCGTTTGTGCTTTATCAATGGCATAACTTATTCCAGTCTCAAATGCTTCTTTGTCCATATCATTGTTCCGTGTTAGCCTATCCGTGTCAGTAGAATACCACAAACTCATAGAATCTAATAGTTGTTGTGTGTTAAAGTTGAACCACAGGACTCAATCTAACATGACCAACAAAGACCTTGATAATTACATTGAAAACTTACCACATCTTTCCTTCCAACAAAAGAGAATTCTAAAGGAAGAAGCTCAAGATTTACTTCTTTGGGGAGGTTTTCAAATTACAGATTTAATGCCTTCTATTGATGAATTTTCTAAACTTCAAAAAAACCAAGCAAAAAAGGTTTTTAACATTGTAATTGATAAAATTTCACAACTCAGAAAGGCTCCTACAGACTACTCTGACTTTAACCCTGTTTTCAACTTTGATGGCACAAAACCTGTTATTGTGCCAGATTTTCAAGCTCCTGATAAGATTATAGGCAATTGTCCTTGTCCAAAAGATGGGGAACTTACTAGATGCTGTAACCTAAAAACCCTGGATGCTGTTCAACAGTGCGGCTTTGCCTGCGCTTATTGTTCCATCCAAAGTTTTTATTCAAATGATCAGATTAAAGTAGTATCCAACCTTGAAGAATATTTGGACAACCTAAAGCTAGAAGAAGGTGTCTGGCATATTGGAACGGGACAAGCCTCTGACTCGCTTCTTTTGAGTGATGACTACGGGACTCTTTCTGCACTGGGAAAGTTTGCACACAAGCATCCAAAGGTTGTAATTGAACTTAAAACCAAAAGTGCAAGAACAGACTGGCTTGCTTTAAACCTTCCTAGGAATATTATAGCCACCTGGTCTGTCAACGCACCTACCATTGTTCAAAAAGAAGAACATCTAACGGCAAGTCTAAAAGGGCGTATTGCTGCTGCAAAGCAATGCATAACAAACGGAAGGCTTGTTGGCTTTCATATCCATCCAATGGTGTACTTCAAAGGATGGAAGGAAGGGTATAAAAGCCTTGTTGAAGAGCTTTGTAACCAAATAAATCCTGACAACGTAGTGATGGTTGGCCTTGGTGCTCTTACATTCACAAAACAAAATCTTAAAGCTTTGAGGGAAAGTGAAAGACCTACTCGCGTTACTCAAATGGAGCTTACACCAGCAGCAGGAAAATTCTCCTATCCACTTAAAGTAAAACAAGAAATGTTTTCCTATGTTTACAGCCTCTTTCCTCAAGACTGGAAAGAGAAAGTATTCTTCTATCTTTGCATGGAAGACCCTTCTTTATGGCAACCCTGTCTAGGAAGACAGTACAATTCAAATGCCTCCTTTGAAGCAGATATGAAAGACCATTATCTGGCGAAGATTTTGCAGTTAAGTGCAAAACTCTCTTGAGTAATTCTTTACATTATATGGTTTTTGACAGATTCTTGCTTTTTGTCCACATCTAGTTTATCATTTAGCCATGAAACGAAATGATGCAAAAATGGTATACGACATTCCAACCTTCAATAGGATTTTCCCTTTTTTGATGAAGCGCCGTTGTGATGCCTTGGTATATCACGCATATGAATTGGATGTAACAAACACAGTAAAATATATAAGAGAATACAATGCAACGAAGCCCGATTTAAGGATGAAGTTTTTTTATGTCTTCTCTGCTGCATTGATGAGAACTATTGCAATGAGGCCAGAGCTCAATAGGTTTATTGCTTCATACCGATATTGGCAGAGAAACGAGCTTTCAATGAACTTTGTTGTAAAAGAGGACTTCACAGACGAAGCACCAGAAACGAGTAACCCTCTTGTTTTTGACCCTAAAATGACATTACATGACTATGCAAAAATTATAGACGATTACATTAACAAGTCTAGAAACCTAAGTGAAGAAGATAATTATACAGACGAAACCATTAGCTTTTTCATGCATTTTCCGGTTTGGGTCATTAGCCTTGTAGTCAAAATTGCTCGGCTTTTAGACAGAAGAGGAAAAGCCCCTTCAGCCTTAAGGGCTGCGGATGGATTACACACCTCTGTCTTTGTTGCAAACCTAGGCTCCATTGGAATTATGGGAGGAAGTCCACATCACCACCTTTACGAATGGGGAACAACTAGCCTCTTTGTAACTATTGGTGGACTTCAAAGAAAACGCGAGTTTGATGATGACGGCAAATTACTTTCCTCAAAGGAAACCGTCCAAGTAGGATGTACAGTTGATGAGAGAATCACCTCTGGTTTCTACTTTATAAAGAGCATGGCCTATTTCCAGCACCTACTTGATCATCCAGAAGAACTAGAACAGGTGCCAGATTTACCCCCAGCCCCACTGACAAAAAAAGAATACAAAGCAAAACTCAAGGCAGAGAAAAAGGCTACAAAACCCCTCTGACACCGTGATTGTTATTAAACTTCACAAACACATTGCCATATAAAAAGGAATATAGATAATATTTCCGTCTTTCTTTAAATCTTTTGAGTAAATAACATAGCGATAATTGTCA
>CAVKHB010000004.1:15766-18325 GCA_963656005.1 Coriobacteriaceae bacterium | reverse complement strand
GAGCATCTTCTTCCCATCTGACAGCCAAAAGAGTGTAGTGGTCACTACCGCTTGCGCTGTTGTAAGCAGACACTAGCTTGCCGTTGGCCTTAGCAAAAGAGCGAAGCACGTTATAAATAAGGCTTCTTTCTGCTTCCATGCTGGTTTTGCGAGTAATGCCTGGAGCTTTCATGGCAACGTAGCTTGGGAAATCTCCAGCTACTTCCTTAACAGTATCAATACCAGCTTCAATGCTAAAACCAAGGATTCCAAGGTCTTTCCAGTTAAGCTTGGTTGTAAGATCTGCTGCAGGCAGTGCTTCATCTGCTCCAACAAGTCCACCACCAGTTACGCTTTCCAAACTGGCGTATACGTGCTGAAGCCCGTGAGTTGATGGATGAAAATCCATCGTATCAAAAATAGGGGAGTTGACGGTAAGGTCATCCACCTGTGTTGGCTGCTTTTTAGCTTTAAGTGCTGCAAGTTCTCTTAAAAGCATTTAAATTCCTCCTTAGCCTCTCTGGCTCTTTAAAATAGACTTATAGAACTCAGATGGTTCTACAGCCTCATCCTTATCTGCACTGGCACCAGGAGCTCCGGTTTTGGAAACCTGTTGCTTAACAGACTTTTCAACTTCATCAGCTTTCTCTTTAAGCATCTGAGAAAGGAGTGTTGCTGACTTTTCTATATCCTCAGCGCTTTCGCCCTGGATAAGATCCACATACTTTGCGTCAAGACCAAGAGCCTTTGCCTGAAGCTCTTTCATCTTAGAGACAGTCTTTGCCTTCTCTTCCTTCTGTGCAGCTTCTCTCTTTTCCTCTTCAGTGAGCTTTGCCTCTTCATTGTCTTTAAGGCGCTTTTCAGCTTCCTCTGCTTTGGCTTTCTGCTCTTCAAGCTGTTTCTTAAGACTTTCAATCTCTGTGTCTTTGACATCTTTTTCTTCTGACCCAGAGCCACCTGCGCCACCATCGTCTTGGTTCATAAAGAAATTGTATTTATTCTTCATACCAATCCTCCTATAATAAGCATTCACTAAAAGACTATCACGAGCACAAAGCGAGAGTTCAAAGGGTGTTTAAGAGGTTAAATAGCCGTTTAAAGGCCTTTTAGTGCACTTTGTTTGGCGAGATGAAAGCTAATTTGCTCTCAGAGGTGTTTATCAACGTTGATTAACGGGGTGTTTGCAAAAAGACGCGAAAGTTGTTATCTAAAAGAAAAAAGCCCGCTGTGGGGCTTTTTTGTGAAAGTTATTTTTCTTTAAAGGAAACAGGCAAACAGGCTGATTCTTTTTTTAATGTTCACAATAAAATTCTAAGTCTTCTTCTTTTATTGTGGCTTGATAATACTTATAGATAAAGCCATCTTCAGCAGGATCTCCGCAGAATTCAACCCAATATTCCTTGATATAACTGTCAATGATTGTTCCAATAGAACCAACAGGAAAGTCTTTATATTCTTCGCCTAAACTAGAAGCACGAACAGGCTTCTTAATGGAAACACAATTAAATTCCTTAAATTTGTTCTCTATTCCAGCCATTCTAATTCTCCTGCCGTACTACGTGTCTATATAGGCTGTTGTTAGCCTTGGTTCGTATCCATTATATGCAGTAGATTTTTTAGAGTCAAATATCCAGCCAACTATAACGTCTTCAACTTTTCCATTTTTGCCTTTGATGGAAATAATTGTTTTGTATCTTCTTCCCCATTCATTACTTTCTGCAACTTTAATCCTTGCTGTTGAAAGACCTTTCCTGATTTGATCTTCAAAATATTTGTAGTCTTCTTGTCCTATCCCAAGCGCAGCTTTAATCACTCTAGCTTTATTACTACCTCTTTTACTGTTTGGGCTAAGACAGTATTCTTTTAATTTGCTATCAGAAATAATGGCACTATCTTTGCCGTTACGAAGCTTATACATCTGATAATTCTGAGCGGTTCTTTCAAGGCCCACATTCTTTAAATCTTCATTTTCAGCTGCAAGTTTGCCCATCCATTGATCGTAGGTTTCATAAGGCTTTATTCCATCTCCTCTAACGTAGCGCCCCTCTGGAGGATAGCCGCGCACTTGATCTCTGGTTCTACAACGGCAGTTGATGTCAAAGCTAGCAACACCGGAGTGTAGTGGTGCACTTACCCAGCCAATTTCTGGTACAAACCAGCCTTTATCTGGATCATCTTTTGGCTTTCCATCTAAAGCAGCATGTGAAGGTCTTGTCCTTCCGTCTAAAGTAGCATCCCAGATAGTTTCTATATCACAGCCCATCGCACGTGCCTGAGCTGTTGCTTTCTCATGTCCATCAACCAAAACGCGCTGGCCTTCAGTCCTGGCAACCATTAAAGATCTGTAGGATGCGCCCTTGCCAGTATGAGTTGCCTTATTACCGGAAACAGTAATGCCTAAAATAGAGTCTATTCTATTTCCTAAAACCTCGTAGCTATCACCTCTGATAATAGATAGCCCTATCTCTTGTTTTATTTTTTCAACTGTTGCTGTTCTACTCTCGCTTAGAGCTTTTGAAGAAGAGAGCTTTGAGAAAGGACTTTTCATGGCTTCTTCTACAGCTTCTTCTGGAATAAGGC
>CAVKHB010000004.1:11848-15756 GCA_963656005.1 Coriobacteriaceae bacterium | reverse complement strand
GCTTGGTCTATTGCATAAGCGTGTCTATAGAAAGCTTCCTGGTACTGCTCTTTAGTAAGGGCTTTGGTTAAAGAATCAACTGCTTTTAACTTCTTTTTCAAAATGCTTTCAACTTGATCTTGAACAGACTTAAGCCTGTTGTATTTGGTCATTTGAGCATTGGTAAGCTTTCCATTTTCAGCATACTTATCATAAAGTTCTTTTAAAATCTTACGAATCTCATATAAAGCTGTGCCATAGAGCTTGATGATGCTTGATTCTTCGTTTTGAAGAATCTTAGCAAGTTCTACTTGAGCTTTCTTGTAAAGAGAATCGTACAAACTAGAGGCCATAAGAGTCCTCTACTTCATCAGTAGAAATGAGAGCAGAAGCTATAGACTGGCCTTCCTCTTCTAAGCGCGCAAGCTCTTCTGGAACGCTGTCAACAAGACCTGCCTTTTGAAGTTGTTCAAGCTGGCTCTTTCTGCTGATTATAGAAGTAACCTTGACAACATTATCAACAATAACAGTTCCCTCTGATGGTAAGTTGCGCTGCCATTTAATAGAAACACCGTCCATATCCACATGGCTTGTGCCAAGCCAGGTAAGAAAGTTGTTGATAAGTCTAAGACGCCTAACAAGGCCGTCATTAAAGCCACTTTGCTTATCTCCTGCAACCATGATTTCAAAGGTTGCGTATAGGTACTTTAAAGCTTCTCCAGACTGCTGAGCCATTGCATCCTTATCATCTAAGTTAGGTATGCCAGACATGGAGAAGATAAGACCTTCTACAACCTTTCTTAGAATTTCTCTTCCAGAGTATCGGTCAGGCTTAACTAGGTACTCTGCATCTCCATCATCGTCTAGGGAAATGACGCGCTGGCGGATAAGATTGTCTACAACCTCATCAGAGATCTCCATGTTCTTCATCTTTAAAATTGCATCAGAAAACTTTCCATCTTCATCGAGGCCGTTGGAAAGAATCTCATCATGAGCATCTATGAGAGCCATGATGCTTTCTATGTCTCCAATGCCTTCTTCATTATTTCTATATTCTATAATAGGGACTTCGCCAAACTGATGCACAATTGTCTGTGTATAAACTAGACCTTTTCCATTTCTCTCAAAGTGCTCAATTCTATCTTTATAATAAACTTCAACGTAATAGTTTCTCTCCACGTGCCAGAAGTTTATTGCTGCCCACATCTCAGGCCGTGTTCCATAAGTATAAATTGGAATTACTTGGTATGCTGGAAGCCTATAAAACTGAGGAAAAGCTTCATCGTTGTCTACAAAGACAGCTTCAAAAGCAGAGCCATACATAGCTTGATCTTTAGCTAGGCGTCTATTTTCAGTACTCTCGTGATTTCTATTCATTATCTTTTCCATCTCAAGCTGAAAACTATCCCAGTCATCGGGCCAAGAGTAGGTGATAAGGCCCTCTTTAAACATGAAGCCCAGCACGCTCTTAATTAGCTTTCTGCCATATGGCACTGGTATCTTGTGGTCGCTTGTGCTAGATAAAATGGCTAGGTTTTTGCCTTGATAGTAGGCATCGGCACGAGCTACGTCTGAGTTAATGCCAATCTTCCAAGCTATGGCAGAAAGAATCTGTTTGCTTGTAAGAGCCTCTGCTTCTGGTAGTTGATATATAGGGATCATATGTTTGCAAGCCTCCTCCAATTTTTAATACTGTT
Source organism: Coriobacteriaceae bacterium (assembly GCA_963656005.1). Taxonomy (GTDB): domain Bacteria; phylum Spirochaetota; class Spirochaetia; order Sphaerochaetales; family Sphaerochaetaceae; genus UBA9732. The sequence continues at coordinate 14,080 of CAVKHB010000004.1, read as the reverse complement.
AGAGCTCTCCAGGTCAAAGCCTCCCGAGCCCTTCTTTTTGGTCGCTAGAACTGCCATACAGAACGAGTCTACTTGGTCATCAAAGCCACCGGCAGGGAAGGCCAGAAGCTGATCTAGTAAATCTTCTGTTCCTGGACCAAACTTGATTATTCCGTTTTCTATCCAAGGCGAGACGGCCATAAGGCGCACTGCCTTAGAGGCTTTGCCTGGGCTATAGCCTTTAAGTGGAATAATCAGGCCTTCTTTGGCTGCATCTTTTGTAACTTGTTCTTTATAGACTGCCTGAAACTGAACTGTTTCCATCAAGATTCTTCTGTGGTGGAACATTCTATATTCTCTAATTATTCGTGCTGTGAATGCACTTGGGCTTTCTGTTCTGCCTTCGCTACGCACTACATAGAGTGTTCCGTCCTTATCTTTTCCTATGCTTGTCATGGCGCTCTGGTCGTGAACTCCGGTTGCTGGGTCTATGCCTGCATAGAACTTTAGAGAGCTTGGAATCTCCTCAGCTTTCACTCTTTGAATCCAGTTAGACTTTACAAGCCTATCTTCATCTCCAAGAGGCTGTGATAGATACTCTATAGCATAGGCTATGGAGCCAAGATCTTTTTGCTTTTTCTTCAGAGCTTCCCAGCTATAGCGCTCAGGCCAAAGGGGCCGATCATGAGAGTCTCCTTCTTGGGCAGGGCACTCTGCAGAAAAGCGTAGGCCTATCCAGCTTGCTTTCTTGCCGCTTTTAATATCGTTTAAAAGTCTAGAAGGAAGGTCGTCTTCGTTTGTTATTGTATTGACTACTACAATTAGAGCATCAAAACCAAGAGGTTGAACTGTTCTTCCAAACCATCTATAGACCTGTTCTCTTATGACAGAAGAGTCAGCTTCCTTATCCTTGAAAGTATCGTCAACAATAATTAAGTCTGGTCTATGCTCTTTGTTTCTGATACCTCTAAGGCTTCCGCCCTTACCTTTAGCAACAACAGCTGTTCCGTTTTCTAAAGCCAAGAAAGACTTGTTCCAAGTCTTTCCGCTTCCTTGTCTGTGCTGAGGTCTAAAGTCTTCAATAAGCCTCTCGTTCTCTTCCAAGGCAAGCTTGATGTTGCTCATTTGAAGCTCTGCATCTTCCTTGCTGGCTCCAATGATGACTATAAAGTTGGCTTTCTTATAAAGTAGGCACCAAAGCGGAAAAGCAAAGGTCATTCTTGTAGACTTACCATGACCTCTAGGCTCAACGTCTACAATACCATCAATATCTTTGGCAGGTTTAAAGGAGTCTCTGAATTTTCCAGGAACCATAGCCTTAAGGCGCTCGCACTGCTTTTCTGTAAGCTCACGAGTCTGAATGACATCATATAAAATCTTTTGGTATTCAGCTGGCTTACAGAAAAAGTAAGAGGGTAGGTAGTACTCACAAAAGAACGTAAAATCGTTTTCTGCTTTTGCAACACGCTCTCTAGCTTCTATCTTTAAATTGGCAGTGGCAGCATCTTCAAGCTGTGGAAGACGGTTTCTAAGCTCCTCTAAGGCTGTGGTCTTTTTCATTCCTTGACCTCCACATCCTGGATAACCTTACCAAGCTCGCTAAGTAGTTCTGGTTTTTCTGCTAGCTGTAGAGCCAAGGCATCATAGATAGCTTTTTTTGCCTTCTCAACACCCCTGTTGAAATTAAGCCGATACTGGCTGACCTTAACTTGTGTCTCTCCAACAGATTTAATGGCTCTGATGAAGTCTTCTGGCTTCTTGAAGTCTATGTCTTCCATATCCAGAATCTTGTCATAGAACATACCAGTTAAAATGCCGTTGATGGCTTCAACCATATCCATGCTGCTTCCGTCTTTGACGTTCTCAAGAATTTGGCGGCAGCTATCGCTAGCAAGCCGATATTTTTCAGCTTTTCTTGCTGAGTTTCTATAGCTACGTCTTACAGCTTCACGGGAGATGTCTATGCCTTCTTCTTCAAAAGAAGAGCTAATCTCCCTATGAGAGAGCTTGTCTCTATCGTGCATATCAACAATTCTCTGATTGAGACCCAACTCGTCGCTTTTTGATCTGCGTCCCATATTAGCCCCCTATCTCAGAGAGAACTCCATCATCTTTGATAGTTCCTTCACAAAGATCTATGCCTTTAGAAGAAATCTCCCAGTTTTCAATCATGTCAAAAGGTCCACCAAAAGGATCTTTACGAGAGCTCTTTATGACATAGCCTTTGTCTTGAAGATAAGCCAGGGCTTTATC
>CAVKHB010000004.1:0-11785 GCA_963656005.1 Coriobacteriaceae bacterium | reverse complement strand
GGCTTTATCTACCTGCTCAGTCTGCCAATATTGGTAAAAGCTCTTATAAACCGATACCTTTGAGATGTCACAGGGATATATATTAAAAAGAAAATAAAGAACAAGCCCTCTAAGTTCTTTAGTCTTCTCTGGTGGAATACGTTTCATCTTTTCATTTCTCCTTTAGGTTCTTTAAAAACAGTTCTATATTTTTCATCTGCATTTCAGAGTTTTTAGTAAGACGAGCCTCCATGTCCTTGAGTTCTGTTCTCCAGCCTCCAAGTTCAATATAAAACTCTTCTCTTTTAAGACAGTTTTGTTGCAGGTTCTGAATCTTGTCATCCTGGTCTTTGTCTATCTTTCTCTGATCTGCCTTACTTTCCTTTAATGCCTTGTCTATACAAACAAGCTGCTTAATAGCCCAGGCTAGAAAAGCAAGAACTAAAACAAGCAGAACTATCAGCGTCGGAATGTCTCCAAGGCTTCTAGCAGTATTAACTACAGTACTGGTCATTTGAACCTCCTGCTAAATTGTACTCTTTTTCATTGGGTAGAAATCAAAAGGGCTACTTTAAGACTTTTTATCTCAAAGTAGCCCAATCAAAACGAATGGGATTTAAGGTACTTTTATTTTACCAAATATTTAAACGCAGGTTCATAGCCGTTTATTTGATGGTTAAAACTAAGAAGGCAGATAGAATCCCCAAAGCAGCAAGAGCCATGGCAACGGTGGCTTCAGTCTTTAAGCTTTTCATCTGACGAGTCCACTCTGTTTTTAAGCTCGTCAATGAGCTCTGAGATTCTTGTAGTAGAATCCGCGTCTGCTCTAGTGTCTGTGATGACACCTTCAATGAGCTCTGAAGCTCCTTTGATGTGCTCTCCAACTGAGTCAGTCTGCTCTTGAGACTTTCCAATTCCGTCTGAGATTGAAGAAGCTGCATCTGAGCTTGTTCTAAGCTCTCCAGTCGCTTGGCTGAGTTTTCCTGTTGCATCTGAAAGAGCTGATTCAACTCGCTCAGTATTTGGCTCGTTGTCATCTGCTTTGGATCTTGTAAAGCGTCGTCCGATGCAAAAGCCCAAAACGCCAAGCAAAAAAGCAAGTATAGCGTGAATAATAGTCTTAGTCTTTTCAAGCACATTAGGTCCTCTTCTTTAATACGGCATCAAAGACGCCCATAGATGCAAAGCCTACTATGGAGCCTTGAACTAAGCCCACCATGACAAGAGAGTAGACTACCATTCTCCAACCAGAATATGTTGAGACTATAAAGCCATAGGAAGCTGAAAAGACTACGGCAAGAGTCCAAACAAACAAGGGAATTCGTCCTTTGTCTGGTAGGATTTTATAGGCAACCTTTCTTGCCTTTCCTTCTTTGCCTTCTGCTTTCTTTTTTAGTGCATCCTCTGAAAAGAGCCATGTCTTTACGACTTCTGTTAGTCCAATGAGAAATGGCACCAGTGCCAACAGCTGTGGCAGAATATAACTTTTCCAATCAAACATAACCTTGTCCTCCTGTCTTTAGTATGGCACTAAAAGATCCCACGAGTTCCAAGGGTGAAAAAGGTGGACAGATACTTAAAAAAAGGTTATTTTTAAGCTGTGGAGGAAAAATGGCGGACCAAGATTTAGACTTTAACTGGTTTCAAGCAAACAAGAAAAGTCTCTATTTAACTTACCCAGAGAAATTCCTCGTTATATCCAATAAAGAAATTAGGAGCGCTGACGATAATTTTAATGATGCGCTACAGCAAGCTCTTAAATCAATGAAGGCGGGCGAATTTATTATTCAACAATGCACTAAAGAAGATCTTGTCTGCCACTATAGTAATACGGCAGTGGTCTTTGCATGAACTATAACGAATGGGTAAAAGACGGCTTTGCTGTACGGACTTCTTTCAATGGAATTGTTAATAGGCTAATTACAGATGTTACTATAATCTGCAAACCAGAACTTTGCTCTGACGAGCAACCTCATGTAAAAAAGATTAAAGCTCTTTGGGATACTGGCGCTTCTGCCTCTTCCGTTGATAAACAACTAGCAAAAGAAATGTGCCTCGTTCCTATTGGCAAGGGGATTGTTTCTCATGCAAATGGACAGAGTATTGTGAACAGATATACTTTTGACTTTGCTTTGCATAATGCTTTTGTTTTAAACATTCCTTCTGCATCTGAGGGCATCTTTGCTGGTGGAGACTTTCAGATGATTATTGGAATGGATATTATTGCCCACGGAGACTTCTTCTTTGGGCAATATGAGAAAGAAGGGAAACCTTGCTCTTATTTTACTTTCTCTATTCCTTGTATTGACAGAAAAATTGACTTTGTAGAGGAGCTAAACTCAAAAAGGAGAGCGTCCGCACAGTCTTATGAGAGAATTCAACGCATAACCTCCAAAAAGAAGAAAAAGAGATAGCTTAGTTAAATGAGTAGCCGTGCTCCATGGCAACTTTCTTGATGCTTTCTTTCCACTGAATTTTGGGATTGTCTTTGTATTTTAAAAAGAGAGCCATTATTTTTTCGTCACACTGAGAGTCGACAAGCTGACTGACTTTCTCCATTGGGAAGTTTCCCGCTGTGTTGTCTCTAACTCTCTTTATTGCAGAGTTCATCTTTCCAATCCAGATGGAGCCGTTGACGTAGGGGAAAACCTTCTCATAAAGATCATCAAAGGCCTCATCTAAAAGAGGCTCACAAGAAATGCTGGTTGAATAACCTTTCTCAAAAGCGTACTTTAAAGCTTTCATTCTTTCATCAAAGCATGGAGCTCCTGGTTCCCAAAGTTTAAGAGTTTCTGAATTAGCAGAACCTATTGTAAATCTAAACTTTAGCTGTTTCTTTTTGTCTAAGAACGTATCTACAATTCTCTTTGTACAGTCAAAATTGGGTTTAGTTACCAGAAGAAGATTGTTGCCGTTTTTGATGAGTTTCGTTAGAACCTTAAGAGCAACATTTATGTTGCCCGGTGTTATATCATGAGAAGAAGGAACCATGATATCACCTGTTTTCTTAGAATAAGATCTTCCTTCAAGGCTTACAGGTTCTTCTTTCTTCCATGTGTCCGGAGTCTTTCGCTTAAAACGAATAGCCATGTCTTTAGCATAACAATAGACACAATCATTAGAACATCCACTCATAAAGTTGAAGTTAAACGGTGCCCATTCTTTTGTTCCAAATTTTAATTCACACTTTTCCATTTTTAACCTCTGGTGCTCTTTTGCTCTTCGTGCTTGCTTATTATATGGTTAGCAATCTTTATAGCTATATTCTGTGCAGTTTCGTTTTTACTTGCAACAGCAAAACAGAATAAAAATAAAGGATTGTTTCTATTATTTGTAAATGTATACGTTTTCTCTGAAACTTTAGGAAACACGGTTTTAAGCCTTTTTACCAAGTATTTAGATATTTTTCCCAATCCAGCATCCTTCTCTTGCTCTGGCTCGTCAGTAAAGAGACTTGGTTGCGGACTGTCTTTATAAAATTCTCTCTCCCAATCGTCCGTTCCTAACAAGCCATTTATTCGACTTCTCCATGAATCGTCCATTATTCCGTTTCTTGTTAACATTCTGTTCAGGGCACTATATGGAAAAAGATACCACAAATCAATGGCTTCAGTTCTAGCCACTTTTTCCAAAGATTCCCACCTAAAAGCAGTTGCAAACGGGTCAATAAATAATAGTCCTCTTGTTGACTTCCAATTGAGTTCGGCAAGAATTTCTGGAAGGCAAATGTTGGCATCTCCGCATCTAATAGAAACAAGGTTCGCATATTCTGGAAACTCTGTATCAATCATTTGCTGTAATTCATTAACTTTCTTTTTGTCATATTCAATAAAGTAGTAATGGTCAAACTTTTGCTTTGCACTAAGAACTCTCTTGGCAGAGCCTGCTATGACATGCTCTTCTTCTCTGTTAATCTTAATTGTTCCAGTCCCTGCAAAGGCGTCTATATAAACCTTTTTGAAAGATTGTTTCTTTAACGCTGTTAAATAGGCATCAAGATATTCTGTAAACATCCGTAGCTTTTCTTCTGTCCAAGGACCACCAAAGTTTTGTTTCTTCTTTTCACTCATTTTATATTCCCCTCTTTATGTTTATTTTTTCTTTAGGCTTCGCCGTGGACCCAGATGACCACTTTGCCTAGGATGCGAACAGAATCTTGCATGTCGCTTTTGATCTCAGTTGGAGGGTATTTGGGGTTGTCACTTATGATTCGTAGGACGTTGAGGATGCGATTAAATTCTAGGCGTTTGACAAATAGCTCTCCGTTGACAGCAAGTACGTATATCCCATCGCCTTTGATAAAGCCCTTTACAAAGACTACTGGCTCGCCATCATTAAGTGTGGGCTCCATGCTGTCTCCGTCTACCACAGCTCCAGCAAAGACGCTGTTAGAGGGGTATCTTCTTGCAACTCGCTTGGGAATGTAGAGCTTCTCTCCCGTAAGAGAGCCTGCATACCAGTCAGAGCCATGACCTGCTGAAAGACGCAAGTCTAGCATTGGAACTTCTACGCTGTCTTTGAGTGCTATATCTATATTTATATTATTATCTGTCTTTACAAGGTTATTTGGGGTGGAATTTGAGGTGTTATACATAGAGCCAATGCCTGTTATGAGCCAGTGGAGATTGATGTTGTATTTGTCGGCTAGCTGTTCAAGAATCTCTTGTGGCGTTGACGCCATTCCAGATTCGTATTTTTGATAAGTTCCCTGTGAAAGCCCTAATGAAGCCCCAAAGGCTTTCTGAGAAAGTCCCTTTGATTCTCTAACTTCTCTTAATCTTAACATATGCACCTCAAATCCAATTTAGATTTTTTTTCGTCTTAAAAATCCAAAATAGAGTTGACAAAAATCCATTATGGATTTAATCTAAAACGGGGTTAAAAATAACCTGTTTGAATAATACACTACTCCATTTTGGAGTTCAAGGGAGCGACAAATGAAGGAACTTCAAGTTATAGAGCCTTGGAACTACGAGAAGTCTGTAGAGACCACAAAGGTTTTAGTTTCAGCTTTTAAAAAGGTCAGTTTAGACCTTGTGAAAGAGCTCTACTCTGCACGAATGGCTCTTGAGCCACAAGGGCGTTCAGCCGTCGGGACATTTGTCCCGACGGTTAAAACTTGGGAAGGCTATTGCGAAGACATCGGTCTTGAAAAGCGTACAGCTAACCGCTGGCTTGCCCTGTACGTACCAGAGGAAGAGCGTCTGTTGACCACAGAGGAGATGAAGGAGCGGATTGAAGACCGCTATCAAGAGCTTAAAAGTGAGCTTGTCTCGCACATTGGAGACCCCTCGTGGCGTCCAGAGGGCTGGATAAAGGCCTTTGAGGCTCGCTATCAGAAGGAGCTTAGAGATTACAAGCTAGATGTTATAGCACAGGCTAATAGCTTTGATTATGTAGACGAGGGTGGGCAGTTTTGGCTTTTTGACCAACCGTATTTAGAGACCCTTAGTGAGAGGATTAGCTCTTATAACACAGACCTCGTTGCCTATCAAAAGCTTTGTACTAAATACAAGAAAGATGCACGCCAGGACGTTGATATTCGTAAGCAGGTATCCATATTTCAGCTTACTAAGGCAGCTCTCGAAGACATTTCTGAGCTTGCTCGTCCAGAGGTTACTCGCTTTGTGGCTGAGCTTCTCATTAAAGATGCTGCAGGCACTCTTACTTATTAAGAACTCAAAAAAAGGAGAAATAGATATGAGTATTCAAGTTATTGCCTATATGGCAATCCTGCTTGCTTGCGGGGTGATGATTAGTCTTTTGATTTCTAGCGTAGTGATTATTTCACTTGTTGTCTTTGCAGAACTAAGGAGGAGTAGATGAAGAACGCAAAGAACACGGCTCTTCATTCATATGCTTATCTGATTCTCAAAGACAAGGGTGCTAAGTTCTCAGATTTAGCTGATGTCTCTGGATGTGCAAGAAACACCGTCAAAGACATCCTTCTTGGGCAAAAGAAATCAAAGAGAGTCCAGCTTGCTATAGCTCACGAGCTTGGCTTTAACTCCTGGGAAGAGTTTGAGAAAAGCGCCAACAGTTTTTACGAAGACTTCAGAAAAAGACTGGAGGCAAACGTATGTGGATGAGCGCAACTAAACTTGCCCAGAAGATGGGAAAGAGTGTCCGCTATATTCAAAGACTTGCAGCAGAAGGTCGTATCCGCTGGAAGATGAAAGACGGTAAGTCTAAGCTCTATGACTCAGACTCCGTACCTCTTGAAAATACTTCTAGCTTAGACTCTTCTAAGACGCTTATCCCAGTATCTTCTTCTAATTCTGCCTTATCTTCCTTCCAAGCCATTGGTGGCAAGATGACAGAAAAAGATAGACAGAAGTTTGCTGTTATAGACAGGCTTCGCAATATTCCAGAGGGCATAACTAAGGCTCAGTGGTATGGCTCTGTTGCCTTCTTCTTTGGGATCTCTGAAGCCACAGTCAGACGCTACGAGAAAGAGTTTGAAAAGACCGGTCTTATTGCAACAGCACCAAAGGTATCAAGCAACCGTAGCTTTGATCCAGAGGCCATAGCTTGGGTTAAAGGTTACATGCTCAAGAGCTTAAGAGAAACAGGCTTTTGTACTAAGCAGAGCGCTTGGGAGCATCTAGTGGAAAAAGCTCGTGAAATGGATTGGCAAATAGGCTCACGAAGCACAGCCTTTACCATTCTGGGCACCATAGACACTCAGCTTTTGGACTTTTCCACAGGGGGCAACCGTAGTCTTGATAATTTCTTCTATATAAGAAGAGACTGCACCAAGCTACGTCCTATGCAGATTATCATAGGCGACCAACATATCTTTGACTATTGGGTAGCTGACTACAACACAGGTGTTATTTTCCGTCCGGAGTGCTATTGCTGGATAGACATGTGCACCAAGATGGTCTACGGGGTGGCACTGGAAACTCACGCTTATACATCGGAGACGGTCAAGGAAAGTCTACGAAACGGCATCATCCGCCATGGCTTATTTGAGAATACTTATAACGATAATGGTAAGCCAGAGTGTTCTAAGGCTACTAACGAAGTGGTAGACGATCTTATGCACGCAGGTGTAGCCATGCACGATATTTGTGAGCTAGATAAGACTAAAGCTGGACGCTATGCCATAGAGCTAGATGATGGCGAAGGAGTTGTTGATGCAGGTCCTACTCCAGCTTCTTACCGCCGTATCTATGCCCAGGTAAAAAACGCTAAAGCAAAGGATATTGAACGCTTTTTCAGAACCATTGAAAGCATGTTAAAAGACATGAATCTTCCAGGTCATGCTGCTACTCCTGGAGCAAGTGCAGCACAGGATGAAGTTGAGCGTGCAAGGCTTGAAAGAGACAAGGACCGTCACTTCCTTTTGGACATCTTTGAGTTTGCTAAAGCACTTTCTGATTGCTTTGAAGCTTATGAGACTAAAGTCCACTCAACGTTGAAGATGTCTCCAAGAGAATACTTAGCAAAACGCAAGAACATGGGCTGGAAGGAAAACAGAGTTCTATCAGACTTGGCTGTTGACTGCATCATGATGGCAAGAACCAAGAGAATAGTTCGCAACGGCTTTGTAACAGTATCCGGACGCTATTACTGTGGACCGCTTTTAACTAGAACTGGTGCAGAGATAGATGACACAGGCGTATGGAACCATGAAGGAAAGGCCTTAGAGGTCCGTTACAGCCCATGGGACCCTTCCTACATCATAGTAAGAGTTCCAGACTCAGAGGAACCCTGGCGTCCACTTCTTTTAGCAGATGCAGCAAATGTAATGTTAGATGATATCGCCCTGCAAGAAAAGATGGCTCAAAAGCGACAGCAGATGAAGGCTGTCAGAGAGGCTTTCAAGGTGGCAACGGCCATGGTGGGAGATGTCATCTATAGGCCAGATAGGAAGCAGGATATAGAAGAGCAAACTCCAATTATTAAAGAGCTTCCAGAACCAAAAGTTATTCCACTTAGACCAGAATACTTTGCCTACGCTTGGCAACACTATGCCTGGTACTTGGAAATGGTTCTAAACGGAAACATGGAAAAACTAACCGATGAAGATAGGGCTTTTGCTCAGTCTTATAAGGATGGACCGGAATATCAAGAAAACGCCCAAAGGTGGGAGTTTGTCGAAAACGAAATCAAAACAAGGGGGATCATGGCATGATCGAGTTAAAGAAAGCATTGGAAATTACAGGGATGTCACTAGGTGACGTGTCGCTACTGATGGATTGCTCTAAGGCACTTATTAGCAAAGTAAAAGACCACGACTATCCAAAGTTTTGGGAGTGGGAAAAGAAGATTATAGAAGCTATGGTCCGTGATGGTAGGCTTACTATGGAGCAGGCTGAGCTTCTTCCAGAGGACGAGAAAAAGGGTATTGTCGTAGATGATACCAAGTTTGTTAGAACCAACAACGTAATGGCCTTGGATGCGCTTGCTGAAGACCTGTTAAACCCTCGTTCAACGCTTAACGCTTCTATTGGTGTTTGCACTGGTAAAGCAGGCTATGGAAAGACTACAACAATCAAACATTTTTGTGCATCTAACGACAGAGCAAGCTACATCCTCTACATGGATGGCTATAGCATCACCGGTCTTATGAGAGATGCTCTAAGAAACATGACTGGAGAAACTAGAAGATCTTTCATAGACATTAAAGATGCTATTAGGGACGCAGCTGCTGTCTATAGAAAGCTTCTTGTTGTTGATGAAGCAGACAGAATGCCAATAAGGCTCTTAGAAGCGCTTAGGGGTTTAAACGAATATTGCGGTCTTCCCTTACTTCTTATTGGAGAGCCAGCACTTCTTACAAAGGTTCACGCAGAACCAAGAATAGAGTCTCGTATGCGTAAGCCTAGAGTTGAATTTGCACCACTATCTTGCGTTGATATTGCGCTCTACTGGAAGGCTGCCATTGGCTTAGATCTTGCTGGAAAGCTTGAGATTCAGCAGATGCTACTGAAGTCTTGCAGAGGCGACTTCAGAATCATGGTCAACGATGCTCAGCACGTAGTGCAGTTCATGAATACAAACAAACTTACAGAGGTAGACGAGAAGGTGGTACGTAATGGCATTAGATAAGGAAGCTAGAACAACCTTATTTGGAACTCCCGTACTTGCTAGGCAAATTCGCAAATGTGTTCAAAGCAAGCAGAGCATTCCAGAAAAAGAGCTCAGAGCTATCTTTCAAGACGTCAAAAGCAATCTCTACCACAAGACACTAACACAGCTAGGTAGGCAAGGAGTTTTAGTCAGAAGCAACGGAACTATTACCTTTCTGGAAGATGCTCCTGTTCTGTACGGCAGTCAAGCGGATAGAGCTTGGAAAGCAGCTCTTTTACTTAAGACCTTCAGCCTTGAGGAGCTTTGTAGAACAGCCGATATCAAGTGGTCATATGCTCAGAAGCTTATGTCTATTTGGGTAAAGAAAGGTCTAGCTGTCAAGCTTCAGCCTTCACGCTCCAAAGCGCCAGCTATCTGGTCTATGGCTGCCAAACTTTCATCTGTAAGACCGATAACAAGGAGGAAGTAATGGAGTCTTCAAACAGAAGAAACACGTTAATCAAGATGATTCATGTAGCCAAAAACAAGGCAAGAACCTGTAACTGTGGCCGGCTGTCTTTCTCTGAGATTTGTCCTTCCTGTGGCAAGAAAACTCAGAGAATGCCTGAGTTCTGGTACAGAAGCATCTTAGAAGCTATGGGCGGAGCTGATACCTGCGGTCTTATAGATGTGGATGGGCTTCAGCGAGTTATGGACACCTTTGACCAAGCAGGCTTTAAGGCCTTAAAGCCCAATAAAACCAAAAAGCTAACAGCCTACCAACAGCGTTTTATCGTTGAAAAAGAAGCTGAAAGACTTCTTGGAGGAAATTGGAAACAACGTCTTTGCGGTTATGCCTATAAGAAGTATGGCCGTGAAGAACTCACAGAGTGCACTTACGAAGAGCTTAAGGATCTCTTTGGATTTGTACGAAGAACAGCAAAATACGAAAACCGTAGAAAAGGAGAAACAAGATGAAAAGACAAAGAGTTAATGATCAAGTTGTAGTTGAAAACAGCCGTGGAAAGCTTGTAGCAGAGAGTACTGTAAAGCCACTTGACGCACTTAGAGATCAGATGGTTGAGATAATCTTCTCAAGAATTAAAGACCTTGAAGAGCTGATGAAGAGTACTAAAAAGGCTTGTTTTGATGATATCTTTGCATATCTTCAAACAGGTGCAGAAATCTATGGAGTTGACCTTAAAAGCGAGAAGGGTAACTACACTTTCACAAGCTTTGATGGTTCTAAGAAGATTAAGATTTATTACTCTAATACCATGGAAATTGCACCAGAGATTAAGCTAGCAAAGTCTCTTATAGACGATTATTTGAACTCAGAGCTTAGCACCTCTTCCGCTGGTATTAAAGCTATAGTTTCTGGAGCATTCCAGCTTAATCAGAACCGATACGATGCCAAGCGCCTTCTTGATCTTAAGACCTATAACATCAAGGACCCAAGATGCGAAAAAGCCATGGAGATTATCAACGACTCAGTAACAACAACTCTTACTTGCCGTTGCATTTCATTCCAGGAAAAGGTTGGAGAGAGCTGGATGTCTAAGAACCTCAACTTCTCCACTATCTACGATAAGAGCTCTATTTTGGAGGCTTAACAGAATGGATTTACAACCCGATTTGTTTGTCTCCGCTTCAGTTTCAGCGAGAGAATATATTCTCGCTAACGTTAAAGAGGGTGTTCTCTTTTATAGTATAGGCCAGGTTTCTAACATTGTAGGAAGAAATCCCTATAGTGTTCGCTTTGCTATAACTACAACCTACCATCTTGACGCACTGAAGCTTGGAGAAGAATATCGGGTTCCATTCTTTGCTATCTTGGATTATATGGATTATCTGGAAGCTCAAAAGGGGCCTGAAGGGGAAGAAAAAGAGAAAGACTTTGACCCTGCAAGAATGGCCCTCTGGTGCTATCTTTCAAGAAAGCCAGTGGGGAAAATGCCTGCAGGAAGAAAGCCTTACGACTCTATGCCAGGCAAGGAAGAAGAGGCTCCATTAGATTGGTATTCTCTTTGGAGCCTTCCATTGCCTTTCTCTGCTTCTACCGCTGAATGGGCCCAAGTATTAGGTGTTAAAGAATTATTGATTAAAGAGGTTTTTAACACTGAATTGGGGGCTTTTATACAGTGGCCAGAGATGTATGACTGGCTTATCTCTTGCGAGGTTATAAACCTTCCTATTCCATTTAATCAACCTGAGCCTATAGAGCTTTTACCTAAACAGCCTTCGCTGTTTTAACGCTTATTTTAAAGGAATTAAAAGATGAATAAACTATTTAAAATTACCGGATTTATAGCCTTGTTTACAGCCTTGATTGTGGCTGTCTCATATGCCTTGGGCCTAGTAGGGCCTGAGGCTGTTTCTATAGTCCTTATTTTTGAGATTGATGGTGTTCTATGTTATGCATCATCTATGGGAGGAAAGCATGGAAAAAGCAAAAACTAGACCCGTCAATAAACCCTTCTATTTTACTCAAGGAATCTGTCTTAAGCCAGTGGTTGTTGAAGTTCCAGAAGGCGAAGACGCCTGTAAAGACTGTTATTTTAATACATCTACAAAGTCTTGTTTTGACCCTAAATGGTCTGCGATAACAGGCTCTTGCTTGCGCTGGGATAGAGTAGATTATAAGGACGTTATATTTGTTAAAGTTGAGAGAAAAGTATGCCTAAAATAGAGAGAAAAGAAGACGGAACGTTGTTCTCAACCTTTAGATGGAGATATGCGCTTATAACCGTTGCATTGGTTCCAGATAAGAGCAGTTATACCTTAAACC
>CAVKHB010000003.1:19529-20194 GCA_963656005.1 Coriobacteriaceae bacterium | reverse complement strand
GCACTGTCTATTCCCTTCTTTGAGGAGGGTATTCGAACTGCTGGTGTTATAGATTTCATTGCAAGCTTTGTTACAAACTAAAAACCCAAAAAACGACCAAGCTACTGATAATACTCACCTTTAATCCTAAAAATGCGTTATAATAATCTTTGATTAAACAAATGAATAGTTGAGGAGCGGTGAGGTAATGGTGAATTTGAGCAAACTCGAAGAAATAAAAGACTTGCGGACAATATGGCCACATGAAGCTTTGGATTTTACGCCATGGCTTTCACAGGATGATAACATTTCTCTTCTTGCAGATACGATTGGACTTGATATTACTGTAGATGAAACTGAAGCATCTGTTGGTGATTTTAATGTCGATATTTTTGCATCAGAAACAGGCACAGACCGTAAAATTATAATCGAGAATCAGCTAGAGGATACCAATCATGATCATCTTGGTAAACTAATTACCTATGCATCCGGGAAATCGGCAGATGTGATTATTTGGGTGGTAAAGCATGCCCGTGAAGAGCACAAAGCCGCTATTGAATGGCTGAATAATCATACCGATGATAAAATTGGATTTTTTCTTTGCGAAATCAAGTTATATCGTATTGGCACATCAGAGCCTGCTGTTAAATTCGAAGTTATAGAAAAGCCTAACGACTGGACTAAGG
>CAVKHB010000003.1:13809-19519 GCA_963656005.1 Coriobacteriaceae bacterium | reverse complement strand
AAGAAAAATGAGGCTACGAATAAGACTCAACAACAGAGGTTTGACTATTGGGTGGCGTTTCAAGATTATGCCTTCAAAAATACACAGTTTGCGAAGAACTTTAAGCGGAGGAAACCATCTTTAGATCATTGGACGACTTTCAGTGTAGGCTCTTCTGCATGCGACATCACAGTATCACAGATTCAAAAACGGAACGAAATTGAGGTTGAACTGCATATTCGCGATGATAAAGAGTTGTATCATGCTCTTTTTGATAAGAAAGATGAGATTGAATCCGACTCTGGTATAACTTTTGATTGGCGAGAGTTGCCAGAGCGTAAGGCAAGCCGTATCGTTGTTAAAAAAAATGTTGAATTCGATGATAAGAACCAATGGAATGAGCAATTTGATTGGATAATTGGCGTTATGCTCAAAATGAAGAAGGCTTTTAAAAAATATATATAGTATCAAAGAGTAATTCCATGAATGATATAAAACAGAGAAGGTTTAAAGTTATAACACTTTGTGGGAGTACAAAATTTAAAGATGAATTTTTGGAAGCCCAAAAGAGATTGTCGCTGGAAGGTAACATAGTTATATCTGTAGGGCTTTTTGGTCACAGTGGTGACAATGAAGTTTGGAATGATGGCGTTAAAGAAATGCTTGATGATATGCATAAGTGCAAAATTGATATGGCAGATGAGATTTTTATTATAAATAAGGGTGGATATATTGGCTCTAGTACAAAATCAGAAATTGAGTATGCAAAAGCACATGGCAAAGCTGTGAGGTATCTAGAAGAACCATAAAATATGTTGAAAACTGTTTCGCCGGCGAAATTGCGCCTTGTCTTGCCCCCAATCTCCTACGAAACGAGTTTCTTGTGCTTTAAACCGTATACTGCGCATCACAAAATTGTTGAGCCTACACAAAAACAAGAGTTTTGGGTCTCTTTTGTGTAGAAACTACACCAAAGCGTTTTAATTTTAAGACTTTGGTGGGGTTGCCTAGTTTCTTTAATATTGTTTTCGATTTATATTCGGCCTCTTTTTTGAAATCTTCACTTTGTACAAAAAAAAATGAAAATTTTTCTTTACAACGTCTCCTTATAGGTGTAAAAATAAAGCAAAAGAAAGTAAAAGAAATTATTTTTGCTTTCTTTAGGTTAAAAAAGGAGAAAAAAGAAAATGAGAAAACTGACAACAATCTTGTTAATTCTATTGGTTTCACTTTCCATTTTTGCTCAGGGAGCACAGGAAAGTAAATCTAGTCAGCTTGTTATCGCAAATGCCCCAAAATGTATTGGAATTGCATGGTGGGACAGGATGGCGGTAGGAAACGAAGCCTTTGCAAAGAGAACAGGAGCAGAAGTATATCAGGTTGGAAATGCCGGAGTTGCAGATACAGCCGTTCAGGTTCAGACAATAGAAGATATCATTGCTTCTGGAGCTGATGCTATCACGGTTATTCCTTCTGACGTTGAAGCACTGGAACCCGTTCTTGCCAAGGCACGCCAGAAAGGTATCGTGGTTATTAGCCATGAAGCTGAAGGCATGAAGAATGTGGATTATGACATTGAGGCTTTCATTAATGCTGAATATGGTGCACACGTCATGGATAACCTTGCTGCAGAAATGAACTATGAGGGCGGTTATGCTATCATTATGGGTGGTCTTACAATGACTTCTCACCAGCAATGGACAGAAGCTGCAATCGCAAGACAAAAGGAAAAATATCCTAATATGTATCTCGTCTGCGATCCACTTGAGGCAGCATCAATTGAAAGCACATACAGCAAAACAAAAGAACTCCTTGCGAAGTATGCTGATATAAAGGGCATAATTGGTTGGGACATGCTTAATCCTCCAGGAATTGCACGTGGCGTTGAAGAAGCTAACAAGGTTGGCCAAATTGCTGTTACAGGAACATGTCTGGTCTCTGTTGCTGGCGATTACATGAAGAACGGCACAATCAAGACTATCTCTTTCTGGGATCCAGCTGCAGCAGGTGAAGCAATGTGCGAACTCGCAGTTAAAGTTAAGAATGGAGAAGCTATCGTAGATGGCATGAATCTTGGAGTTGAGGGATACGAAAGTATTAGTGTTAAAGGAAATACTGTTTATGGTGCAGCTTGGGTAGATGCCACTGTAGATAACATGGATCAGTATAATTTCTAATAAAGTTCAAATTATTCAAATCCAGTCGGTCAGGGCAGTTTCTGTCCGGCTGGATATTTTTTAGCTCATTGGGGCACATGTAAGTATGGAAATAGTTAGAACAAAAAATCTGGTAAAAAAGTTTGGTGGTGCCTTTGCTTTGAACGGCATGAACTTTTCTATTGGAGAAAATGAGATTAGATGCCTTCTTGGAGAGAACGGTTGTGGTAAATCTACTTTAATTAAAGTAATATCGGGCTTTCATAAATTTGATGATGGAGAGTTGTATATCTTTGATAAGAAAGTAGATAAGTCTTATTCTCCAGAAGAAGCTATACAAAGTGGAATACAGGTAATTTATCAAGATTTTGCCTTATTTCCAAACATGACTATCGCAGAGAATATAATGATGTACAAGTCTGTGGGTGGAGCGAAATTTTTCTCTTTAAAAAAGGCTATACAAGAAGCACAGACAGTCGTTGATCATATCAAATTTAACGTTGATGTTACGAAATATGTTTATCAACTCAGTGTCGCAGAAAAACAAATGGTTGCAATTTGCAGAGCGCTTGTTTTAAATCCAAAACTACTGGTTATGGATGAGCCAACAACGACTCTAACAAAGAAAGAAGTTGATAAGCTTTTTGAAATAGTACTTGCCTTGAAAGCAGAAGGCGTTTCTATTTTGTTTGTTTCTCACAAGCTTGATGAAGTTTATAGGGTTTGTGACTCAGTTACCATTATGAGAAATGGAACTTCTGTTTTTTCATGTAATTCAGGTGAAAGGATTCCAACCAAAGAAGAAACCATAGAGTACATGACGGGGCATAAGGTTAGTTCTGAGTGTATGACTTCTAGTAGTGAAGAGAATCCAATTGTTATGGATGTTTCAGGTTATAGTCTTGATGGTGCTTTTGAAGATATCTCGTTTAAGCTTCATGAAGGTGAAGTAATAGGAATTACAGGGCTTCTTGGATGTGGAAGAAGTGAGCTTGCAGAAGCTTTATTTGGAGTAACTCCAGCAAACCGAGGTAGCGTAACCATTAAAGGCAAAAATCTTTCAGTAATTGAAAATATAAATCAGGCTATAGCGGCAGGAATCTCTTATGTCCCAGATGATAGACTTACAAAAGGGCTTTGCCTCAGACAAAGTATCTATAACAATGCTCTTTCTTGCACTGTAGATGATTTATCAAGCAAGAGAGGCATTATTGATAGTACTGCTGTAAAAGAATTTTACAAGGAAGCCTTTTCTGCTATAAGCATTCCTAATTTTAAAGGAGAGAATCCAGTTTCCTCTCTTTCTGGAGGGAATCAGCAAAAAGTTGTCTTAATAAAATGGTTAGCTACAGATCCGTCAATACTTATTCTAAACTGTCCTACTGTGGGTGTTGATGTTGGAGCTAAGAGCGAAATACTTTCGCTTGTTGCAGAATTGGCAAAGAAAAAAGGGGTTGGCATCATTGTTATAAGTGATGATTCCTACGAGCTACTTCAAATATGTAGTCGTATTCTAATTATGAAAGACGGAAAAATTTCAAGTGAAATATCTAGTGCAAATCTATCGGTTGATAGCCTTGAAGAGATGATTAACACAGACGAGGGGGCAGCTGTATGAAAATTGGTAAATTTGAAATGCGTCTAAACTCTCAGCTTGTTCTTCTTGGACTCATTATAATTATATGGCTTTGTTTTGGACTCGTTAACCCGAACATTTTGTCCGTTGCGAACACCTATTCAATTCTTAGTTCTTCCTTGGTTCCGTTGATGCTTGCTCTTCCGCAAATGCTAATAATTGCAATGGGCGGAACAGATATGTCCTTTACCGTTATAGCTTCAATTTCTTCTTATATTACTTTAAGAATATGGGATGTAAATGGAGCTTCTAATGTTTCTTCTTTTATTATTCTTCTTGGAGCAATAGCAATAGGAATTGTTTGTTATTTAATTAACTGGTTTTTAGTGGATAGGGTTAAGATATCTACATTTATTGCTACGTTGGGAGTGAATTCTATGCTTAAAGGTTTTGTTTTAGCCTTTGTAAGCAGTAGCTATGTTAATTCGCTCCCTAGTGGATTAAAAGCCTTTAGTACGAGCTCAATTGCTACGGCCGTTAATACGGAAGGTGTGGAATATGTTCTTCATGTTTCCATCATATTTGTAATTCTTCTCTATGTTTTACTTTATTTTATGATGGAAAAAACAATGTTTGGACGTAAGATTTATTCCATAGGAGCTGACGAAGATGCCGCAAGAAGAGCTGGAATAAATGTTTCAAGAGTTCGTTTGTTCGCTTTTATTCTTGCTGGAGTTTTGTGTGGTTTTACAGGGGTGCTTCATGACGCCCTTTCCCGATTTAGTATGCCACTTCCTACTGATGTTGTAGGGAAAGAACTTAATAGCATAGCTGCTGTCGTGATAGGCATTGGAGGGTCTAAAAAGGCAAGTGGAATTGTAGCAGGAACGTTTTTAGGGGTTATTTTGTTACAACTCGTAAGTTCTAATCTTGTAATGTTAGGGGTTCCATCCTATTGGCAACAATTTGTTTCTGGAATCATTATTCTAATTGGGCTTGCTTTCCAAGCAATGCAGTTTGTGAAAAAGGCAAAGAGGTAATGGATATGGTTAAATCAATAAAAAATATAGGAATAAGTAGAGAAACAAGGCGGCTTCTTATTGTTACTGTTCTCTTGTTTATACTCATGTCGTTACTTCGACCTAATCTGTTTTTAAGATCCTCAAACTTCACATCAATGGGATATCAGATCCCAGAACTTGGTTTTTATTCCGTTGCTATGATGCTTGTAATGCTTTCTGGAGGAATTGATCTATCAATAGTACCAATCGGAAATTTGTCTGGCGTAATATCCGCATCTATTATCTCTAAGGCAATGGCTTCTGGTGTGACTGGTGTTCAGTTGGGATTTACAGTAGCGGGTGCTTTTCTTCTTTCTCTTTTGGTTGGGCTATTGATGGGAGGAATAAACGGAGTAATTATAGCCAACCTAAAAATAACACCAATGCTTTTAACTATGGCAACAGCATCAATTGTAACAGGTATAAGCATTATCATTACAAAAGGTAAAAGCGTGTCTGGTATTCCAGATTATCTGCTTTATCTTGGGAATAACACTTTATTGGGATTACCCTATGCTCTATGGTTGTTAATCATTGTTTTAGTTGTTGTTTCCTTTTTACTAAATAAAAGTAATTTTGGTTTTAAACTAAAAATGGTTGGAAGTAATGCGCTAGCTAGTATGTATTCTGGTATTAACGTGAAAGCAATTCTCGTAAAAACTTACATGATAAGTGGTTTTATTAGTTCTATTTGTGGACTAGAAATACTTATGAAGACAAATACGGCCAAGGCAGACTATGCAAGTACCTATGTGCTTCAAGCAATTCTTTGTGCTGTACTAGGTGCTACTAACCCTGATGGGGGCTTTGCAAAAGTGTCTTGTTTGGTGCTTTCTCTTCTATCTTTACAGTTTCTCTCAAGTGGGTTTAACATGTTGAGGCTCGGGGGATATTATAAAGATTTCTCTTGGGGGCTGTTACTCCTATTTGTGTTATCC
>CAVKHB010000003.1:0-13799 GCA_963656005.1 Coriobacteriaceae bacterium | reverse complement strand
GTGTTATCCTTAGAATTCTTTTACACAAAATTTAGGGGCAAAAAAGTCTTAAGAAAAAGGATAAAACATGATTGAAAATGCATTTTTAGAAGAACGTAGAGACCAAATTGTAAGAGTCGTAGAAGAAAGAGGTCGTATCTCAACCAAAGAATTAAGTGACCTTATGGATACTTCTGTAGTTACAATCAGAAATGATATCAATGAACTTGCAGATAGAGGTCTAGTCGTTAAAACACACGGAGGAGCGATTTCTTTTTCTAAAGTCTCTAATTATGAACCTTCTTCTGCAATGAAATCCTTGGATAAAGTAAAAGAGAAGATGCGTATAGCAAAAAGAGCTGTTGAACTCATTTTGCCAGGAGATGCTATCATTCTTGATGCTGGTTCTACAACTTTTGAAATTGCAAAACTATTAAAGCATAGAAACGATATAACTGTTGTTACAAATGACATACAAATTGCAGATTTCCTATCCCGTAACTCCAATGTAGAAGTTGTTGTTGCCGGTGGTACCAAGGCAAAAGACGTATTTACTTTGAGTGGGCCGGTAACAATGAAATTCTTTGAAAGCCTTCATGTAAATAAACTTTTTCTTGGTTGTGATGGCATTGACTTAGATATTGGTGTAACGAACAGACTCCTTGATGAAGCTGGAATAAAGAGGGCCATGATTGAAGCCTCTGAAAAGGTAATAGCTGTAGCAGATTCTTCTAAGATGGGGAAAAAGTTTTTTGCAAAAGTTTGTCCTTTGTCAAGGATTAGCCAATTAATTATAGATGGGATGACTGAAAAAGACAAAGATAAGGCGCTTTCGCTAGGTCTTGATCTTTTAATAGTTTAAGGTGCGAAGCTAATGGAAAAGTATTTACTAGGAATTGACATAGGTACAAATGAAACGAAAGGATGCCTGATAAAGATCTCTGGAGAACTTGTAGGTAGCGCTAAACGAGAGCATTGCCTTTTGATGCCACATCCAGGTTTTGCAGAGCACGACCCTGAAGGACAGTGGTGGTCTGATTTTGTTGGTATCATTGAAGAATTAAAATACAAGGCTTCAATTAATGCTGAGCAAATTGTGGCTATTGGCGTTAGTACCATCATGGCTGCAGTTACGTTTCTAGACGAAGACTGTAAACCTCTTAGAAATGCAATTCTATATGGAATTGACTCCCGCAGTAGTTGTCAAGCAAAAGCCTTAACAGAACGCATTGGTAAGGAAAAGCTTAAGAAGGTGTGTAAAGTTGAGGAACTTAATACAGAAAGTTTTGGGCCTAAGATTCTTTGGGTTAAAGAAAACGAGCCCTGGGTATTTGAGAGAACAAAGCATATCACCTTCGCTTCAGGCTATATTAATGCAAGACTTACTGGCAATTTTGCAGTAGACAAGTATTCTGTTACAAGTGCGACACCAATGATTAATAATAATACATACGCCTGGGATGATGAATTAACCTCTTTTGTGTGTGATAAGGAAATGCTTCCAAAAGTGGCAGATACGGCGGATGTAATTGGATATGTAACAAAGAAAGCAGCAAAAGAGACAGGGCTTGCAGAGGGTACTGCTGTAATTTGTGGAACAACGGATGCTGGTGCAGAAGCATTAAGTGCAGGAGTTACTAAACCTGGAGATACAATGCTTATGTATGGGTCTACCGCGTTTCTTTTACATGTTGAGTCTCCTTCTGCAATTTATGATGAAAAATTGTGGCCCACTCCGTATGTTCTTCCTAAATATGATTGTGTCTGCGCTGGAACTAGTACCGCAGGATCTATAACGAAATGGCTTAAAACAGAATTTGCTAAGGATCTTGTCGAGAGAGAGAAGAAAGGAGAACTAAACGCTTTTGATGCCTTGTTCCGCGAAGCGGAAAACTGCCCAGTTGGAAGTGATGGTCTTATGTTGCTTCCATATTTTATGGGGCAAAGAATGCCAGACCCGAATCCTAAGGCTACAGGTTTAATGATAGGACTTTCTCTTATGCATACACGAGGGTATGTGGTTAGGGCTGCTTTTGAGGGAATAGGCTACAACATAGCAGAGATTCTTTCCTTATTAGGACCTGGATTTGATTCTTATAAGGAAAATGTTAGAGCAATAGGAGGAGGAACAAAGACTCCTTTGTGGCTACAAATTGTCAGTGATATATCCAATGTCACACAAACAGTTCCAAAAGTTAAGATTGGTGCTAGTTATGGAGATGCCCTTCTTGCAGGGTTAGGCGTTGGTTTGATACATGACGAAGCAGCCATTTCTTCATTGGTTCAGATTGATTATGTAGTACATCCAAATGCAGAAAGACATCAACAATATCTCAAATACTTGGATTTGTTTGATAGGCTTTATAAGACCAATAAAACATTAATGAGCGACATTTTGGCTGTTAGTCAAACTAAATAGAAATATAAATAGAGTTAAGGGGTTTTAATATGAGTTGGTTGAAGGATTTATTTAATACGGAAAAACCGATTATTGCAATGTGTCATTTTAGGAGTCTTCCTGGAGATCCGTATTATGATAGAAAAGGGGGCATGCAGCAGGTAATTGATTATGCATACCAAGAGATGTGTGATTTGCAAGATGGTGGCGTTGATGCAATTATGTTCTCAAACGAGTTTAGTATGCCTTATCTTACAGAGGTGAGACCAATTACAACTGCCGCAATGGCGAGAATTATTGGTGAGATAAAATCATCCCTTAAGGTTCCCTTTGGGGTAAACTTACTTTGGGATCCTTATGCTTCTCTGGATCTTGCAGCAGCTACTGGTGCTTCCTTCATTAGAGAAATCATGAGCGGTGTTTATGCAAGTGATTTTGGATTGTGGAACACTGATTCTGGGAAAATTGCAAGACATCGTCTAGAAGTTTGCGCTGAAGATGTTAGAATGTTGTACAACATTGTTCCAGAAGCGGCAAAGTATCTTGCAGATAGAGACATAACTGAAATTGCAAAGACAACCGTTTTCAACTGCAAGCCAGATGTTATTTGTGTTTCTGGAATAACAGCAGGTTCTTCTGCTGATATGTCGGTATTAACCCGCGTAAAGGAAGCTCTTCCAAGCACCCCAGTTTTTGCTAATACTGGGTGTAGGCCTGAAACAATTACTCAAATTCTTTCTGTTGCAGATGGTGCGGTTGTTGGAACTACATTTAAGAAAGATGGTAAGTTTGAAAACCATGTTGACAAGGATAGAGTGAAAGCTTTTATGGATGTAGTTGTTAAGGCTAGATAAAAGGAGTGTTCCCAATGGATAAGA
This sequence comes from Coriobacteriaceae bacterium, assembly GCA_963656005.1. Lineage (GTDB taxonomy): Bacteria > Spirochaetota > Spirochaetia > Sphaerochaetales > Sphaerochaetaceae > UBA9732. The sequence continues at coordinate 10,544 of CAVKHB010000003.1, read as the reverse complement.
GATGGCTTAGGCTTGGAGAAATTCTTGTAAAAGATGCAGTAAGTGTAAAACCAGGTGAAAAGGTAATGATTGCAATGGTTGAGCCTGAAGCCTTTGACCTTGCAAAGGGAGTATACGAAGCTGTTGTAAAGGCTGGTGGATATCCGCAAGTTCAAATACTTAGTGAAGAGTTTAAGCATAGCTTGCTTCGTTACGGTAATGAGGATCAAATTGGCTGGGTTCCAGAAATTGAAGCTTATGGAATGGAATGGGCTGATGTTTATATTGCTCTTCGTGGAGCTCACAATTTAGGAGAGCTAAGTGATATAACAACAGAAAAGTCTGTTTTACAGCAAAGAGCAATGGGGGTTATTTCTTCATATAGGTGGCAAAAAACCCGCTGGACTTTGGTGAGGATTCCAACCGATGCTTTTGCTGTTCAAGCAGAGTGTGACTATGACACTGTTCTTGATATGTTTTTCAATGCGTGCTTCATTGATTTTGAGAAAGAAAGAGCTAAATGGGAAACCTTTGCAACCAAACTTGAGAAAGGCCATGAGATTCAAATTAAGACCCCTGATACCAACTTAAGCTTCTCTGTGGAAGGCAGACTCTGGCATCCATCTCTTGGGGGAACCAATATTCCTGATGGGGAGATTTATACTGCTCCGGTTACAAGCACAATTGATGGTTATATTAGTTTTGAACATCCCGGAGTACTTGGTGGTCATCTTGTAAGAGACTTATTTTTAAGATGGGAAAAAGGAAAACTTGTAGAAGCAAAATCTTCTAATGAACAAGAATATCTTAATTCTATTGTTTATCAGACCCCTGGAGCCGATTTGATTGGAGAGTTTGCTCTAGGCATTAACAGCGAAATGAATAGATTCTGTAATGACATTCTCTTTGATGAAAAGATTTACGGTACTGTTCATATTGCTCTTGGCCGTGCATATCCAGAAGTTGGAGGAACGAACCAATCTTCTATTCACTGGGATATCATAAAAGATACAAGGTTACCTAACTCTGAAGTTCTTTTGGATGGAAAAGCCATACTTAGAGAAGGCAAATTTATTCTTGATTGAAAAAACCTCTTTAGTTAAAGCCAACTGAAAAAAGCTTTTTATCTCAAGCCTAGTACTGCAAGGATAATGACTCCAAGGATAATGCGGTAGATTCCAAAGATTGTGAAGTCACGTTTTTTGATGTAGGACATGAGGAATTTAATGACTGCAAGTGAGACTAAAAAGGCGGTTAATGTGCCAATGCAGAGGGTAAGAAGTTCTGTTGAGGTGAAGTTGAAACCAAACTTAAGAAGTTTGATAAGGGAGGCTCCTGCCATTGTGGGGATGCCCATGAAAAAGCAGAATTCTGCAGCCGTTGTTCTGTCAAAGCCCAACAACAGAGCTCCAATTATGGTTGCTCCAGAGCGAGAGGTCCCAGGCACGAGAGAGAGGATTTGAAAGAGTCCAACATAGAGAGCAAGGCGTATTGTTATGTCGGCTGTGGATTTTGTAATTGGGGTTTTTGTCTTGTTTCTATGTTCAATTATTATAAAGAGGGCTCCATATACAATCAAAGCAAAAGCAATGACAAGCGGGGTGTGAAGATGTTCTTCCATCCAGTCGTCTAGCAGAATTCCCACTAGGCCAGAGGGGAGGATGGCTATTATTGTTTTGAGCCAAAGATTGAGGGTCTCTTTTTTCCAAGTAAGTTTATTGTCTTCTTTTGCAATGGGCCAAAGTTTGTGCCAGTAAAGAATTACTACGGCAAGAATGGCGCCTAGCTGAATCACAACAAAGAACATGCTTTTGAAACTTTCGGAGGCATCAATTGTGAGGACGCTATCAAAAAGAAGCAGGTGGCCAGTACTGGATATGGGGAGCCACTCTGTAACTCCTTCAATTATTCCCAGTGCTATGGTGATTGCAAGCTGCACAAATGACATGAGGTCCTCCTCTCTCAAAATGATAACAAGGCCGATAAAAATAGTAAATGCAACAACGACGGGAAAAATTGAACAAAACTACTTGCTTAAAAAAAGAGAATTTCATATATTTTGTAGCGTGCTACATATTATGTGTAGCATGCTACATATTATGAGGTTTATATGTGTGAAAACAACGCAAAGTGCGGTGTAAAAGTTGGCTATCTTCTTAAACTTGTTAACGACAAACTAAGAACTAAGGCTGACGCAAATTTACTAGAACATGGTTTAACTCTCTCTCAAAGCCGAATTCTCAGATTTCTTGAAGAGCAGGGTGGTAGTGCAATGCAAAAGGACATTGAAGACTACTTAGGGGTTTCTCACCCTACGGTAGTTGGTCTTATTGCTCGCATGAAAGAAAAAGGTTTTGTTGAGTGTTCAATGGATCAAAAAGATAGACGAAACAGGATTGTTAAAGCTACGGAGAAGGCAGTGGCTCTGGGTGAGGATATGTGCAAGATGATTGATGAGAATGAGCAAAAAATGCTCAGATCGTTGTCAGATCAGCAAATTTTAGTGCTAGAGAGTGCTTTAAAGACTATTTATGAAAATTTGGGAGAAATGGAAGAATGAATAAAAAGCAATCTGTGGTGAAAACGCTCATGCACAGCATTAGGGAGCAAAAGGGAGCCTCAATTTTGACTATCTTTTGTTCCATGATAGAGGTTGTATTTGAAATAGTTATTCCAATTTGCATGTCAATGTTGCTTGATAAGGGTATTGGCGTTGGTAATATGGCTTGCGTTTGGAAATATGGTTTATTGTTGCTCCTTCTGGCTATCTTTGCTATGACAACAGGAATTCTTTCTGCAAGGTTTGGAGCTAAGGCTTCTGTTGGTTTTGCAGCAAACCTCAGAGAGGATATGTACAAGAATGTTCAGAGTTTCTCTTTTTCTAACATAGATAAGTTTTCTACTTCCTCAATTGTTACCCGTTTGACAACGGATGTTACTAATATTCAGAACGCATATCAGATGATTATTAGAATTGCTGTTAGATCTCCTGCAATGCTGATTTTTGCGGTTATTGCTGCTTTTAAGGTGGATAGCGATATCTCTATGATGTTCCTTATTGCTATTCCAGTCTTGGCTCTTCCTTTGTGGCTTATTTCGCATTCGGTTCATCCTATTTTTGATAAGGTCTTCAGAACCTACGATAAATTGAACAACATTGTTCAGGAAAACGTAAGAGGAATTAGGGTTGTTAAATCCTTCAATCAGGAAAAGCATGAGGAGGATAAGTTCCAAGAGGTTAGTACTTCAATTAAGACAAACTTCTCCAAGGCGGAAAAGATAATTTCTTTAAATGGCCCTCTTATGCAGTTTTGTATGTACACTTGTATGCTTTTAATCTCTTGGTTTGGCGCTCAGGCCATCATTGCAAGTGGAAATAACAGTGCATTGGGTTTGACAACTGGTAGCTTGACGGCTCTATTCACTTATGCATCGCAAATTCTTATAAGTTTGATGATGCTTTCTATGATTTTATCAATGATTGTCATTTCACAGGCATCGGCTAAAAGAATTGTAGAAGTTTTGGAGGAGAAGAGCGATATCACCAATCCACAAGACCCTGTCATGCAAGTTGAAGATGGAAGTGTAGATTTCAATCACGTGGGATTTGTGTATGCGTCTAAGGCAGACAAGAAGGTGCTGGATGACGTGGATGTGCATATTCGTTCTGGCGAGACCATTGGTATTATTGGCGGCACGGGATCGTCGAAGTCGTCCTTGGTGCAGCTTATTCCGCGACTTTATGATGTCACGGAGGGTAGCGTTGAGGTTGGTGGCGTTGACGTGCGAAAGTATGACCTTGAGGCGTTGAGAAAAAGTGTTGCAATGGTGCTGCAGAAGAATGATTTGTTCTCGGGCACATTGAAGGAAAACCTCAGGTGGGGCAATGAAAATGCCACGGATGAGCAGATGATTCAGGCGTGTAAGCTGGCTTGTGCGCATGACTTTATTTCTGCTATGCCAAAGGGTTACGACACCTATATAGAACAGGGCGGGGTGAACGTTTCTGGAGGACAAAAGCAGAGAATTTGTATTGCTAGGGCCCTTCTGGCGCAACCTAAAATCCTGATTTTGGATGACTCTACCAGTGCCGTTGACACGCATACAGATGCAAGCATTCAAAAGGCGCTTTCTAGTTATATGCCAGAGACAACCAAAATTGTTATAGCACAGAGAATTAGCTCGGTTCAGAATGCAGACAGGATTATTGTTCTGGATGATGGAAAGGTGAACGATATCGGTACGCATGAGGAGCTTTTGGGGCGTTGTAGCATCTACAGAGAGGTTTACGAATCTCAGCTGAAGGGAGACAACAAATGAGTTTATTTAAGAAAAATCCTAAAGAAGAACAAATAAAAAAAGAGATAAAAGAAGAAATTAAGAAGGGTCTTGCAGCGGACAAGGCAGAAAGAGAGCAGAGTCTTCAAGGTGGTGCTTGTCCACCTAGGCCAAAGATGGATTTCAATACCATGAAAAGGCTCTTCTCTTATATGAAGTCTTACAAGGGAACTCTTATTCTTGTTGTGTTATGCATTCTTATAAGTTCTGTGGCTAGCGCCGGTGCTTCAATGTTCCTCCAGACCTTAATTGACTCTTATATTACACCGCTTTTGATGGTACAAAACCCAGTGTTCACTGGACTTTTGAAGGCATTAGCCACATTTGCGGCCATCTTTGTAATTGGAGTGCTATCTACTCTTGTTTATACGAGGCTAATGGTGAAGGTTGCACAAGGAACCTTAAAGAGTATCAGAGACGATATGTTCAACAAGATGCAAAGCTTGCCAATTAGCTTCTTTGATACTCATACCCATGGCGAAATAATGAGCCTTTACACGAACGACTCCGACACTTTAAGGCAAATGATTACCCAGTCCATGGGACAACTAGTGTCATCGGCCTTTACCATTGTTACCGTCTTTGTTTGCATGCTGTATCAGAGCGTGTGGTTGACTTGTGTCGTTTGTCTAATTGTTTTTGTTGTGATGAGGCTAATTAAGGTTTTCATCTCCAAGATTGGAAAATTTTCATTTGCGCAGCAAACTTCTCTTGCAAAACTTAACGGCTATGTAGAGGAAATGGTCAACGGCCAAAAAGTCATAAAAGTTTTCTGTCACGAGGATAAGAATTACGAAGGACTTGAAGATAAAAACAGGGATTGGGCCAAGAATGCTTACCTTACCACAAGTATGGCAAACACCATGATGCCAATGATGAACTCTGTTGGCTATATTTGCTATGTATTTATAGCTATCATAGGTGGTTACATGGCAATAAGCGGAACATCAAACCTCTGTCTTGTGGGTATTAACACCTTGACTTTGGGTACAATTGCATCTTTTTTAACCCTTTCAAGAAACTTCATTAACCCAATCTCTCAAATTTCCAACCAGTTCAACTCTATAGTTATTGCCCTGGCCGGTGCCTCCAGAATCTTTGCCTTTATGGACGAGAAACCAGAAGTTGACAACGGCTATGTCACGCTAGTTAACGTTATAGAAAACGCCGATGGCACGCTCATTGAAACCAAGGAGCACACCGGTCTTTGGGCTTGGAAACATCCCCACGGCGACGGCACTCTTACCTACACCAAGTTGGAAGGTCGTATAGTTTTTGACCACGTAGACTTCAGCTATGTCCCAGGCAAGGAGGTTCTCCACGACATCACCTTGTACGCCGAACCCGGGCAAAAGATTGCCTTTGTAGGTGCAACGGGCGCAGGCAAGACCACCATCACCAACCTCATTAACCGCTTCTACGACATTGCAGACGGCAAAATTCGCTATGACGGCATCAACATCAACAAAATCAAAAAGGCCGACCTGCGCCGCTCTCTAGGCATAGTTCTCCAAGACGTCAATCTCTTCACGGGCACCGTCATGGAAAACATTCGCTACGGCAATCCAGAGGCTACAGACGAGCAGTGTATCGCCGCCGCCAAGCTCTCCAATGCCGATAATTTTATCCGAATGCTTCCCGAAGGTTACAACACCGTCCTCAAGGGCGACGGTAGCGGTCTCTCTCAGGGGCAGAGGCAGCTACTTTCAATTGCGCGTGCAGCCGTCTCCAACCCTCCCGTCATGATTTTGGATGAAGCAACTTCCTCAATTGATACCCGCACGGAGGCCCTCGTCCAAAGTGGCATGGATCACCTCATGAATGGCAGAACGGTCTTTGTAATTGCCCACCGCCTCTCCACCGTCCAAAATTCCGATGTCATTATGGTTTTAGACCATGGGCGCATCATAGAGCGAGGCAACCATGAGAAGCTTATTGCGGAGAATGGGGTATATCATGATCTCTACATGGGTTCCTTTGAACTAGAGTAATTCTTGGTCTTTGGGCGGACTGCGTTGTCGCTACGGGATGAGCCGTACTAAGTTGTACTGTCTCATCCTTTACTCCTAGCATTCCATCCCAAATACCGGCGAATTAGGATTTGGGCGAATTACTGCGGCAAAAATTCAATGAAAATGAAATAAATTTGGCTTTTTCATTGAAAAATTAGGGGAAAAAACCAAAAACTTGGAATTATCATTGAATTTTTCCTAGCTCCAAATTTTTCTATTGACCACATTTTTATGCAATTTTGTTGCTTTTAGATGCAAAATCATAGTATCCTTATCAATGGTCAAACGAGTTTGTAGTTTTAGCTGCAAATTAAAAAAGGGGCAAAGGAAAAAATGAAACAGAGATATGGTAGACTTACAGCTATTAAGGATCTGATTAAAAAAAATAAGATAGACAACCAAGACACTCTGCTTAACCTTCTTAAGGAAGAGGGCTTTGATGTAACACAGGCAACTCTCTCAAGAGATTTGAAGGCTCTTAAGGTTGGAAAGATTTCAGACGGTTGGAGTGGTTACTATTACTCTTTGCCTGAAAACGACTTAGTTGCAGAATCAGAAAAGAGTTACATTCAAGATGTAAGACGTGGAGTTGTTTCTATTGAATTTAGTGGAAACGTTGGCGTTGTAAAGACAAGAAGTGGACATGCAAACAGTGTTGCATTAGCCCTTGAAACCCTCAGCCTCCCAGAAATTCTTGGAACCCTTGCTGGCGATGATACCGTCCTAATTGTTCTAAGAGAAGGCGTAACCAAAGAAGATCTTCTTGAGAGCTTTAAAGCAAGAATTCCAGAAACAGAAGAATAATGAGGTTTTTGCAAAAACCTCTAGGCTAAATTTTTATTCATTCTCTGTGTATTTTTTCAAAGGCTACGTCCTTAGCCTAAAAGTAGCCTTTTTGTAAAATGAATCCTCAACTGTTGTTTAGTAGCGCCTTTTGCGAGTATAATTTGCATAGATTTTTTTGACTTGGTCAAAAAGGAGCGTCTTTGATGAATTATATTGATTTGGATGCAACAAAAAGCTTTGCCAAACTTAAACAATGCAAGCCTTTTGATATTAAACAAGGCCTTAATGCAAAGCGAATTGAAACTTGCACTATAAAGGAAGCAGGCTCGCTTAAATATAACTATGCAGCCCTTCCTGTGGATAATTACACCCTTGAGGTTCTTCAAGAGCTTGCAAACGAGCAAGAGTTAATTGCCAAATACAAGGCGCTTCTTTCTGGCGAAATAATGAATGTTGGCGAAAACAGGCACGTCCTTCACCAGCTCACAAGAGGTCGCGTTCTTGAAGGGGTATCCGTTAAGGCCGATGGTGTTGAAAAGGGTGATTTTTATGCCCAAGAACTTGAGAAAATTAAAGATTTTTCCACTAAGGTTCGTAGCGGTGAAATCTTAGGCTCAACTGGTAAAAAAATCAAAACAATGGTCCAGATTGGCATTGGTGGCTCAGATTTAGGGCCAAGAGCCCTCTGTCACGCCCTCGCTCTAGTGGGAAAAGAAGATGGCTGTAAGGAAAAACTACAGGCAAAATTTATCTCTAATGTAGACCCAGATGATGCAGCCCAAGTGCTGGAAGACTTAGATTTAGAATCAACTTTATTTATTCTAGTTTCTAAGAGTGGAACCACCCAAGAAACCCTTGCCAATAGAGATTTGGTCTTTAAAGTTATGAGAGACAGTGGTATTTCTGGACTTGTTCCAGAAAAGCATGTGGTTGCAGTTACTAGCAACACAAGTCCACTAGCAAAGGATACAAATATTCTTAAAGCCTTTTACATGGATGACTACATTGGCGGTAGATATTCCTCTACCAGCGCCGTTGGTGGTGTCATTATTTCACTAACTTATGGCTTTGACGTTTTCAAAGCTTTACTCGATGGGGCTCATGCAGAAGATGTGGCAGCCTTAAATCCAAACATCAAAGAAAATGGAATTCTAATGGATGCTATGATTGGCATTTATTTGAGAAACGTTCTTGGCTATCCTTACAGTGCTGTACTTCCATATAGTCAGTGTTTGGACAGAATGCCAGCACACTTTCAGCAATTAGACATGGAGTCCAATGGAAAGCATGTTAATAGATTTGGAAAGAAGGTGAATTATCAAACTGGCCCAGTAATTTTTGGAGAACCTGGAACTAACGGACAGCACTCCTTCTATCAGCTTTTACATCAAGGAACGGATATTGTTCCAATGCAGTTTATTGGTTTTAAGAAAGCACAAGGAACGCTAGATTCAGTAAGTGGTGGCTCTACAAGCCAGACAAAACTTAAAGCCAACCTAGTTGCTCAAATGGTGGCTTTTGCCTGTGGAAAGGAAAATAAAGAGAATCCGAATAAGGAATTTGATGGATTTAGACCTTCCAGCGTGTTGGTTGCCGATAGACTTACGCCGTTTACCTTGGGAGCAATTTTGGCTCACTTTGAGAATAAGGTTATGTTCCAAGGCTTTGTTTGGAATATTAATAGTTTTGACCAAGAAGGCGTTCAACTTGGAAAAATTTTAGCTAAAAAAGTACTGGCCGGTTGTGAAGGAGATGAGAACCTTGAGGCCTATGCTAGACTGTTAGAAATTTAATCAGGAGGATTAAAATGGCATTTATCATTATTGCTGTTGTAATTGTTTTGGTTTTGCTTGTTGTTTCTACATACAATAAGTGTGTCAAACTAAAGAATCAGGGAGAAGAGGCTTATGCTCAGATTGATACACATCTTAAGCAGAGATATGATCTTATTCCTAATTTGGTTGAGACTGTAAAAGGTTATGCAAGTCACGAGCAAAAGACCCTTACTGCAGTTATTGAGGCCAGAAATAAGGCCATGAGCGCTGGAACTATTGAAGAGAAGGACAAGGCCGATAACGCTTTCGCCGGTACTCTCAAGAGTCTTTTTGCTTTGTCGGAAGCCTATCCAGAGCTTAAGGCTAATACAAACTTCACCCAGCTTCAGGAACAACTTTCTTCTTTGGAAAAAGATATTCTTATGGCAAGAAAGTACTACAACGCTGTTGTTAAGACCTTTAATACCACCATTGAAACATTCCCAACCTCTTTGATTGTTGGAATCTTTGGCGGGAAGTTTAAGAAGATGTCTTATCTTGAAGTGGCAAACGAAGAGCGTCAGAACGTAAAGGTCAATTTTAATAACTAATATGAAGAAAAAACTGGTTGTAGCCATATTTTTAGTAATTTGCTTGAGTTCTCTTTTTGCTCAAACAGATTACTACATTGATCAGTACAATATCTCTATAAATGTGGGCAGAGATGATGTTTACAGCATCACAGAGAACCTAAAATTCTATTTTAATGGCCCACATCATGGTTTTTATAGAGAAATTCCGTATGACTATACTTCCTACAACGGGGTGACTGCCCAAATTAGTAATGTCACTTGTTCGGAGGAGTGCACGGACTATAAGACGGAAGGGTATTATGTACTGAAAATAGGTTCAGCGGACACTGTAGTCAATGGCTATAAAGATTATGTCATTACCTACGATTGCGATATGTTCGCAGACTTAAATGATGGCTATGACGAGTTTTACTACAATATTGTGGGCTCTGGCTGGGAATGCCCAATCAAGAACGTCAATTTCTCAATTACCTTCCCCGCGTCAGAGGGCTATGACTTAAAATCTATCATAGAAGACAATATTTGGTTTACATCGGGCTCCTATGGCTCCACCTCCAACGATGGCGTCTCCTACACCATAATTGAGAATTCCGATGCCTCTGTGACCGTTTCCGGTACTTGTTCTTCTTTAAGAGCTTATGAATCCTTAACCGTTAGAGTTCAGCTCCCAGATGGCTGGTATGTGGATGCGCACAAACCGTGGGACTATAGGGCTCTTTTTACAGTTTTAAACCCTTTGTTGACAGGGGTTCTCCTTGCTTTGGCTGTTATTGCTTGGCAAATAAATGGACGAGATCCTGTTCCTATTATTTCTGCTAGATTTGAGGCTCCAGAGGGTCTTTCTCCTCTTTTAGTAGGCTATTTGTACGATAAAGTCGCAAACGATAAAGACGTTATTTCCATGCTCTTTTATTGGGCAGATAGAGGTCTCATGTCTATCAACGAAGACGGAAAGGAAGATTTTACCTTCACAAAACTAAAAGACATTGAGGCTTATGCAATAGAAAAAGGGGAGAATATTCCTGCTTTAGAAACAAATCTTTTTAATGGTTTCTTCAGTGGTTGTAACATTGGTGATACTG
>CAVKHB010000002.1:5174-20253 GCA_963656005.1 Coriobacteriaceae bacterium | reverse complement strand
GTACATAAATGCTTCTTCCTCTCCTTAGATAGAGAAGACGTTAGAAAAGGGGCTGAAACAATTAAACAGGCTGCAGAACTACTTAAAGAGGGAATTGTATCCATTGGTATTTACCCAGAAGGAACAAGAAGCAAAACGGGGGAATTACTACCTTTTAGAAACGGTAGCTTTAAGGTGGCAAAATTGGCAAACGCTCCAATAGTCATAGCAAGAACTACAGGGACAGAAAAAATAGCTCACCGTTTTGCAAGAAAACGAACCGTAGTAACCTTTGAAATCCTAGACGTGTTAGATGCTAATCAGGTTGCATCCATGTCAACTTGGGACATTGGTGAATATACAAGAAACAAAATTCTAGATGGAGTTCTTCAAAACCCGCTAGAAGAAAGGAGAGCCAAATAATGTATTACGTTTTGTACAACCCTCATTCCAACAATGAAAAAGGATTAGAAGCCGTTCAAGAAGCAAAAGAAAAACTCTCTGCAGACACACCCTTCTATGACATGACAAAAATTGACGACTATGGCAAGTTTTTTGAAACAATTCCAGCGGATGGAAAAATCCTCATAATTGGTGGTGATGGAACACTAAATCACTTTATAAATGATGTCACCAAAGTAAACATAACCCATGAAATTTATTACAAAGCTGGCGGTACAGGCAACGATTTTCTCAAAGATGTCAAAGAAGCCAAAGCTTCAGATTTTGTTAAAATCAACAAATATCTAGAAGATCTTCCAACGGTTTATGTAAACGGCAAAGAGTCTTTATTTCTCAACGGAATAGGCTATGGAATTGACGGTTATTGCTGTGAAGTTGGTGATAAGCTCAGACTAAAATCAACAAAACCTGTAAATTATACCTCAATTGCAATAAAGGGACTTTTGTTCCACTATAAAACAACAAAAGCAGTTATCACTGTTGATGGTAAGCGTTACGAATTTAAGAACGTATGGCTTGCTCCTACCATGAATGGTCACTTCTACGGCGGAGGAATGATTCCAACCCCAGATCAAGATAGATTAGCACAGCCAAAACAGCTTTCAGTTATGGTCTATCACTGCCCTAACAAGCTTAAAGCTTTGATGATTTTCCCTTCCATTTTCAAAGGCGAACATGTGAAACATACAGACGCAGTCAGTATTTTTACTGGCAAGGATATCACTGTTGAATTTGACAGCCCGCGAGCCTTGCAAATTGACGGCGAGACAGTCCTTGGAGTTACAAAATACAGAGCTGTAGCTAAAGCCTAAAAAACATCACTAAAGCCCTAAAATTCCATAAATCTCATGAAGGTCTTTAATCTCGTAGTCTAATCCTTTGCCTAAATTTAAACCTTCCCTCAACGGAGAGCCAAAGGGATTATACCAACAAGTAGCAAGGCCCGCCCCTACACCGCCTTGCATATCACTGGTTAACGAGTCTCCAACAATAAGGATTTTAGACTTGTCTTTCTCATCAATCTCTGAGAAAACCTTTTCAAAAAACCGAACATCTGGTTTTTCATAGCCAACTTCTTCCGAAAGAAACACCCCGTCAATGAGCTCGCCAAGCCCCGAGTTCTTCAGCTTATTAGTTTGAGCGGCAACAGTGCCATTAGAAACAATATATTGCTTAAGTCTTCCGCACAACGATTTTACAATCTCATAACTATTATCCCTAAAAGTAATTGTATCGCCAAGCCGAACCTGATACTCATCATTAAAAGACGCTACAATAGAAGTATCAATACCATATTCGGAAAAGAAATCCCTGAAGCGACCAAGCAAGATTTCAGGCTTTGAAAGCTCTTTTCGCTCAAGACGCTCCCAATAACTAACATTTATTTGTGAGTATCGGGCAAGCATGGCATCAGTACATTCGCCCAAGCCATATTTTGCAAACAGCGTACGAATGGCAAATCTCTCTGCAGCATTAAAATCTAAAAGAGTCCCATCAATATCCCATAAAATTGTAGAAAACATAGCCTACTTCACACTCTCAAAGAAATCCAAAATACGCGCTTTATAATCTGGAGCCTCATCATACACGCCATGGCCATAATTGGCATCATACAAGTAAAGCTGACACCCCAAAACCTGCGCAATTTGCTCCGAGCCCTGAGCTGTCACCACCCTATCTCCACGCGAGCCCAATACCAAAACCGGGCATTGAATCTTAGAAAGCTGGTCAGAGCAATCAAAATTCTCGCACGCACGGGCCAATATCAAAAACCTCTCATACTCCTCTTCTTTTATCCCGATATTCGCAGAAATCATAACCTCACGGAATTTCTTCAAAGTTTCACTAGAATAGACATTGTCCACAAAAGATTCTAAAAGTCCACGTTCATCCCTCTTTTGAGCCAGTTCAATCCATTGCTTAGCAACATCACAAAACACCCCGGTACTTTTAGCCAAAGTAGAGCCCAGCACTAAACTATGCACAAGCTGTGGATAGTCTATTGCAAGGTATTGGGCTATCATTCCCCCTTGGGAAGCACCAAAAATATCGGCATTAGAAAGGTTTAAGGCCATCATTGCCTTTGCAGTATCGCGTGCCATGTCACGGACAGTGTAACCCTCATGGAGATTTTTTGCGCGGTCAAAAAGATAGACGGTGTAGTCCTGTGCAAAACACTCGTAGGCAGTTGCAACAGCGTCTGCCAATCCCATCACACTGTGGATGGACAGCCCAGGAAGGATAACAAAGACCTTTTTACCAGAACCAAACTGGATATAATCCATCTGAAGGTCGCAAGTAGAAACAGTATTTACGCGTGCGTTCATAGCCTTTTCCCTATGTTTATCGGTTCAAAACTGCGAGCTTTACAGGGTCCACATATAAGATATACATGGAATAATAAAGAACATAACAATGGTACAGATTGTCAACACATAGAACAAAATTCTAAGTTTGATGGCATTATAGGCTATCATTTCCTGATCTTTTCTCACCAAGTACATCTTGGCTGCAATGGACTCATAGGTCATAATCATAATAACAGCCAAGGTGAAGATATTTATCAAAGTAATGATGGAAACAATGCCTGCATCGCTTACCATGGAAAGTCCAACGAGCATGGAAGAAATAACACCAAAAAGTCCTGTTCCCAACATACCAATGGTATCTTCACCGGTGTGAGACTGGCTGTAGAAGGCAATTATAATCCAAATCACAACACTGAAAAGATTGATAAAGGCCTGCAGGAATAAAGAAATTCCAGCTCTATTGGCGCGAGCTACAATTTCTAGTTGAGTTTTTATTGTGTGTTCATAATCAATTGCAGGATCATTATTTGGTGCTTTGCAGTAGTTAATGCGAAGCATGAAGTTTTTTATTGTCGCATTCTCTTTTATCAATCTATAACCATTTGAGAGAGAGAAGAACGGAGAAAAACCACTTAATCGCTCACCTTCACTATTTACATCCCTATCAGGAACATAACGTATATAATTAGCATCCATTATTGGAGTTATATACATCTTAAATTGAACACTATCCAGCGGATACCTAACACTGTCAAAAGACTTCTCAAAAGTAGCACCAAATTTAACTTTTTGATAACACAAGGTTCTTAACTTGCCTTGCTCATCATAGTATTGAACTTCTTCCAAGGCCTTGATGGTGCCGTAGGAATCGGCAACAAACTCACCATTACCAATGTCAAACATAGTTTCTTTGTCCGTAAGAACATTGGAAGGTGTTTCACCTGGATAATATTTAGAATCGTTTGCCTCAATCCAAGATGTGAAATAATCGTCATGAGCATCAAGCCAAGTACTAAAACAGACATTGGGATCACGGGTCTCATTAGGATTATCTTCATAATATGCGTCAATAATCTGATCCGCCAAAACGTTTCTAGCATAGTGGCGGAACATATTGCGAAACTCATCTTTATCAAATTTGAAGTACAGTTGCATCCGTGCCTCATAGCTAGAAGAAGAGGATGAGATATTCTTTATCTTCTCAAGGACAACACCTACCTTAACTTCAACATAGTAAGCGTTTGGATTATTTTCCTTAGAAGAAGTCTCAAGCTCATCATGATAGGCCACCTGCTTTTCATCATACTGGTCATAAATGTAGGTTTCATCGCTACCCTGAGCATAATCCAGCAATTTCTCCGATTTCTCACTAGCAACCCTATATCCACAAAACAGGATAAAGGCTACCAAAGCAATAGAAATCAAGCCAACCGAAATAACAAGACGAACCTTTTTTTTGTGATTTAGAACGCTCCAATTGCGAGAAAAGAAATGCTCGTTTTTAGCATCAACTGTTTTCATATCCAATGCTTCCCTCCAGCATGCATGGACATAATAACGACTTATCCTTTTTAATTCCACATTTCAAGAGATTTCTGAGGTTTTTCAAAAACCTCTACTCGTACGATAATGCCTGTATAGGATCCAAGTCCGATGCCTTTGCAGCGGGATACCAACCAAGAAAATGCCCACAGCTGATGAAAAAGCAAGTGAAAGAACAATAGATGGCATTGAAAGTTTCAGCGTATAAGAAAAGGCTGATGCAATCACATAGCTAACAATAATACCAAAAACAATTCCCAAAATGCCTCCACAAACAGAAAGAACCGTTGCTTCCACAAGAAATTGATGCCTAATAGTCTTTGGAGTTGCGCCAAGTGCCTTCCTGACTCCAATTTCCTTTGTTCTTTCCACAACTGTAACAAGCATGATGTTCATAATTCCAATACCACCAACCACTAGGGAAATAGCGGCTATAGCAGAGAGGAAGGTTGTCAACGTTCCCATGATGGAATTTGCCATGTCAACAAACTCCTGTGCCGTAGAAACCACGTACTCATCTGAAGAGGTCAAGGAAGACATAAAATTCTTAATAGCTGATGACACATCTGTTGTTGAATAAGCCTCATTTACTTGGAAGTAATAAGTAGAAACACTCGTTAACTTTCTTATGTTCTGGCTGTAGGTATAAAAAGGCATGTAAACATTGCTGTTGGTATTAGAGGTAGAAGACTCGGAAGTGTCTTCTAGAATTCCAATTACCTTATAACTCTTTGCCTGAGTTCTAAATATAGAAACATAGTTTCCTAGGGCATCGCCACCGGGAAAAAGCTCTGTAGCAACATCATAGCCAAGCACTACAACCTGCTCGCGCTCCATATTATCTTCCATTGAAAAGAAAGAGCCATCCATAATCTCAAGCTTTTGGATCTCTCCATAGGTTGAGGATACTCCGTAGACGGTTGCGCTAGAGGTTTCTTGACTGTGCCTTATAGTTGCATTACCCACGGTTTGTATGGAAACGTTGTCTATACCTTTCACATTCTCTTTGATAGCATAAGCAAGTTCTTCATTAAAGACTGTGCTATCACCCATGTTGGAAAGGGTGACCAAATCCATGCCGGAAAGAGCCATCTCGTCATTGATGGATCCTTTGACACTTTCACCAAGAGTCATGATGGCTACGACAGAACCCACACCAATGACAATTCCAAGTAGAGAGAGAAACGTCCTCATCTTACTTGTAACCATGCTTTTAATTGCAAGTTTAAAATTCTCGAGGAACATCTTCTTTCACTATCCTTCCATCTTGAATGAAAATCTGCTTAGGACACTGCAAGCCTAATTTTTTATCGTGGGTTACAAAGACAATTGTTCGACCTTCTCCGTTAAGTTCCTGAAAAAGCTCCATGACTTCTTGTCCTGTTTTTGTGTCTAGAGCTCCTGTTGGCTCGTCCGCGAGGAGAATATCGGGATCATTAACTAGAGCACGGGCAATGGCCACTCGCTGCTTCTGCCCACCAGATAACTCGCTGGGAAGATGCTTCATTCTATCGGCAAGACCCACCTTCTCAAGCATGGCCTCAGCTCGCTCCTTTCTCTGCCTATGGGGGACAAGAGAATAAACCATGGGGGTCATGACATTCTCAAGCGCATTAAGCTTTCCCAAAAGATTGAATTGCTGGAAAACAAAGCCTATCTTCTGGTTGCGGAGAAAAGCTAGCTCGGATTCGTCCATCCCGTTGGTTAGTTCCCCTCCAATAGCAATATAACCGCTGGTGGGAGTATCAAGACACCCAATAAGGTTCATAAGAGTGGACTTACCACTACCACTAGGCCCCATTATTGCTGTAAAAGAGCCCCTGTTTATCATAAGAGAAACATCTTCCAAGGCTTTTACCACATAGTCTCCTACAAGGTAATAACGCCTTACATGAGAGAGCCCTATAACGCAGGAAGCCATTAGAAACCTCCTAGATAGCTGTAGCCACCAACACTGCTGTAGGCCTGATATACAACAACCTCGCCCTCGTTCAGACCAGAAAGAACCTGACTGTAGCCCTCTCCTAGATATGAAACAGTGACGTTTCTTCTTTCTGTAGAACCGTCGTCCTTCTTAACTGTAACATAGGTTTTTCCTCCGCGCTCCGTTGAGACAGAAGACGAAGGGACGAGAAGCATTTCCACGTCTTGTTCTAGGTCTATTGAACCTGTAAAGGTAAAGCCGGTTCTCAGTCCAGTTGGAGGATTAGCAATGGTAAGTTCAACATCTACAACGCCAATGCCTTGATTTGTGTATCTTCCTTCCATTGGAATGTAGGAAACATAAGCTTCAACACTTTGTCCAGGTAGAGAATCAAAAGAAAGAGTTGCTGTTTGATTTTCTTCAATATACTGCATGTCAATTTCATCGATTTCTACCGTTGTCTTGAGTTTATTCACATCAATAACGGTAATGACCGTATTCCCTGCTGAAACATAATCCTTCTCACTAATACTTACCTTGGAAACTATTCCGTCAAAGTTTGCTGTAAGTGTTGTATAAGTTAATTGCTCTTCTGCATTTTTCTTCTTAAGCTCATACGACTCAAGGTCTTTAATAGAACCAGTTATCTTGGCTTCTGCAATTTGGTCTTCAATTTGTTTCAAATTATACTGCTGTTCAGTATCGTCTATTGTTGCCAAAACTTGGCCTTTTGTGACCGCATCTCCAACTTGGACAAAAACCCCAGTGACAGCCCCAGAAGCACGGAAATTAGCTTCCTGCTTATTGTAAGCCTCCACGTTCCCAGAAATATCAATGGTTTTTACATACTTACTCTTGCTTACTGTATACTCAATATTGCTATTTGCATTTTGAAGAGCTTCAATTTGAGCCTCGCTTTCCTTTTTCATCTTAAGAAACCAAAAAAGAACCAATGAAACTATAAATATGACAACAAGCCATCCAATAAGACTTTTTATTCTCTTTTTTCTTTTTCTTGCAGCTTGAGCTTGCCTAAGTTTTCTTTCTTGTCTTTCGCTCTCGCTCATTACTCTTCCATTTTTATCCATTTTCATTTTCCTTATTTTCTTGTTTGTTATAGTGCAAAGATTTCCAAGTCTCGTTCGAGAGATAGACCCTCAATAACGACCAAAGAGTAATCCGTTTGGCTTGAATAATAACTAAGCTCAGCACTCTTAAGATTTTCCTTAGTCTCTAATCCTAGATTGTATAAGGCCTGTGTATTATCAAGAAGAGTCTTCTTGTACTCTAAATCGGTTTCAGCCTGTGCTAGTTTGTTATTCCATTGAAGAATACTCAAAGCGTAACTTGCAATGTCTTCTTGGTAACTGGATACGGTTTCCAAATAGCTATTAGCCGCAGCCTTAGCATTGTTTAAAGCTTTGTTTATATCGTTATTAGCTGAAGCTGTGTCATTTTTCCAACTTCCTGAAATAGTAACAGAAGGAGAAACTTCGCCACTGAAAGAAATAGTAAAGCTAGGGGTAACACTTACATCCCAGTTTTTTGCATTATATTGAGCAGAACCACCTAAGGTGACCTCTTCATTGGAAATATTAAAAGAAAGACCCGTTGATAAAGAGGAAGGATTGGCACTTGCTAAGGCTTTCTTATAGGCCTCTTCACTGCTTTGTACATTCAAAGACTCAATTAGAACACTGGTATTTCCATTCTCGTAAGTTGTAAGGAAAAGAACAGGAGCTTCTAGAGCCTCAACCCCTTCCCAATCCAAACCAGTTAACGTCTTATACTGGGCAAGAAGCTGATTATACTGTTCTTTTGAGGTTTCAAGTGAACTTTTAAGCGAGTTTAGTGTATTAAGCGTGCTCATATACACGCTGGACTGCTCCGTGTAGGTTTTAAGAGCAACAAGTTTATCAAAAGCTATTTGCTGCTTCTCAACGCTAAACTCAGCTTGCCTAATTGAGCTTTCAGCACTCAAAATGGAAGAAATTGCAGAGAGAACAGACTTCTCAAAAGTAAGCTCACTCATCTTGCGCGTGCGTTCTGTTGAATATTTTGTAGAGGTATAACTAAGATCTTCTGTTTTATCGTCAGTATAACTAGAAAAATCAAAAGTATGAGAAACGCCTAAGCCTCCACTAATATCAGTTTTTCCTGTCTTATACCTAGTAGTAAGGGATGCATTTCCACTAATTGTCGTATTGCCTTCATTTGGAAGTGTTATTTTAACAGACGATAAATTTAAATTAAGTGCAACGTTATCTGTATTGGCTGACATTATAGGTGTTGCACTAGCACTAATAGAAACCCCTATCTTCTCTTCTTCCTCAAGTTGAGCAATAGACAATAGCCCATTCTGATAGTTAAGCAGAATATTCTGATAGGATGGGCTGTTTTTCTTGGCACTTTCCAGTATCTAATCAATGGTTGTTGCATTAACACAGCCCAAGGCCACAAGCATTATTAAAATAAAAACTACTCTGTAGTTCTTCATGCTTTACCGCCTTTTTTTGATGGTTAGGATGTTTTTATTATCCTTGTAGACATAGGAAACATCATCCATTGTCTTTTTCACCATAAAGATACCCAAACCTCCAATTTTTCTCTCTTCACTGGAAAGAGTAATATCGGGATCTTCATTTTTTGTAGGATCATATGGTTTCCCATTGTCTGAGAACTCAAGCTTTATTTCATCCTCTTCAAGCGTACAAGAAACAGTAGCACTGGTAGCTTCACTATAAAGCACGATATTTGAAAATATTTCGTCTATAGCGACATTGACCTGTGCAATTGTTTTAAACGGAAGTTCATTCTCTGTAAGAATTTCTTCAACAAAAGCAGTTACATCATTCACTGCATCAGAAGAAGGGACAACAGTAAGTTCCCTTCTGTTAGAGTTTGGTTCATTAATCTTAAGTGTTAACATTGTAATATCATCAAATTGTTCTGCATCTCCTGCAAAGGCATCCACGTCTCCATGTACTGACTCCAAAAGTTCTTTGACTTGTTTGTCCTTAGCCCTATTGAGAGCAGCTATCATTCTTTCAGTACCATATAGTTCATTATTAACATTGGTTGCTTCAGCTACACCGTCTGTATATACAAAGAGTTTATCGCCTGGATGGAATTCCAATTCATATTCTTTGTATTTTGCGTTCTCCATTCCAGCAACAACAAAGCCATGTTTATCTTTATAAAGCTCCCAGCTTCCTCCCTTACGCATTATCGCTGGGAATTCGTGCCCCGCATTGACACACTTCATCTTTCCTGTTGAGATTTCCAAAATGCCAAGCCATACAGTTACAAACATCTCGGCTTCATTATTCTCACAAAGCTGGTTATTGACCTTTTCCAAAACCTTTGCAGGGCTAAGACCGTTTTGGGCAATAGATTTGATAAGAGTCTTACTTATCATCATAAATAGAGCAGCAGGAACACCCTTTCCAGAGACATCGGCCATAACAAGAGCTAGGTGATTGCTATCTACAAAGAAGAAGTCGTAGAAATCGCCTCCAACCTCCTTGGCGGGTGTCATTGTTGCATAGATGTCAAATTCATGCCTTTCTGGGAACGGGGGGAAAATGCAGGGAAGCATGCTAGCTTGAATGTGACGAGCGACATCGAGCTCCGCACCAATTCGCTCCTTTTCAGCCGTCATCTTGGAAAGGTTGGCTATGTATTCGGAAAGCTCCTTAAGCATGAAGTTAAAGGACAGGGAAAGAGATTCAATCTCGTCTCCTGTGTTGATATCTATCTCTTGGTTTTCAAAAGAATTAGTACGAGTAATCTCCTCTGTAAAAGAAGTCAACTTTCCAATTGGTTTTGTAACCATATTTCTCACAAAAACAATATAAATAATTATTATAAGAGCAACTATTCCAAAACAAATAACTATCATGCTGTTAAGAAATGAATACAAATAGGATCTAACATCACTCATATCCAAAATGTATTGAATTTCAGCTATTGCATTTCCATCCTCGTCTAGAATGACAGAGATGCCAGTGTAGTTGAAACCATAGCTGTTATCTGTAACAAGGGGAGTATCTAGACCCTTATTCTCTTTGTACGCATTCCAAATGGTTATGTATTTTTGATAATCCGCAGGATCATCTGGATTAGCAGCGTCTGTGTAAAGAATATCGCTTCCGTAAGGTAGTTGAGCAGTAGGATCATCTCCAATTTCCTCAACAAAAGCGTCTATATAAAAAGTAACGCTGTCTTCATCTGGGACAACAAGGGAAAGATAGGTTATCTCCCCTTCTTTCTTTAATTTATTGAAGAGATTGTACATTTTCTCATATTCAGCAGTCTTATCTCCTCCCGGAGAAATAACCTTTTTCACGTCTTCCACATCAAGCAAGGTAGCAATTGCCTTACTGTTTGACATGACACGGTCGGCAAAAAGATTTTCAAGATAACTCTTAGAGGTTAAATAGCTAAACATTGAAACCGAAGCAGTAAGCAAAATACCAACTATACAAAGCGAAATTATAAATTTAGGTAGGAGTCTAATTTTCACATTCTCTCCTTTGAGGTTTTGCAACCTCCAAGTTCTTGCAATAAATATCTGCACAGCAATGACATCGCCCTTTGCAATATGGGCAAATCAACTTTTCATCCTTATACCAAGCATCTTCAACAGTGACAAGGTATGTAAACTCACATTCCTCCAAAGCCTTTTTAAGAGGCAAAACGCCACCAGGCTTCCAGCAAACTATATAAACAGTATCAATTCCTTTCTCCGCAAGTGTTTTAATAGCAAAATCTATCATTTCACTAGCAAGTCCATCGCCTCTGAACTCTTCACAAAGCGCAACGGACTGAATACGTCCACACCTTTCAGAACCCTTCCCCAAAAAAGGAATAGCATCTGAATTAAGATTAACTGAAGATGCTATCTCAACGGAAGATGTAATAAGAAAATAAATATAGCCTGCAATCTTTCCTTCTTCACTTTTTAGAAAAAAGAAAAACCTATTATCGTCTTTGACTGCCTTTGAGAAGTCTTCGTAAGAATAGAGGTTTTTGCCTACGCACTCATCTGCAAGATTCAAGGCTATGTCTATTTCATTTTCTTTTAATTCTTCAAAATACACACATCACCCCTTCTTAAAGAAGCCCCTTCTTACAGGACAAAATCTTCATTCCCATTGAAATCTCAGAATCTTCTTTCAAAATCAAGGACTGCAATTCTGGCAAATGACAATCAAGCCAATCTTTCCACTTTCTATACTCCTTACAATCCTCCTCTTTAAGAAGAATTTCTACATCTTCTTCCAAATAGGAGAAAAAGGTTGTAACAATGGCCTGTTTTTTTGCTTGTTCTCCGTGGCCTGCAGACACAGCACCACACCAAATATGAATATTTTCATATCCACAATCTTTGGCCATTTGCTCAACACTAGCCCCAAGTAATCGGTCTCCAGAATATTTGTCTTTATTTAAGATATCAAGAAAAGTGGCCAAAAGGTGGCCCGTGTCGCCAGATAGAGATGAAGCGCTATCATTGGCCTCAACTATCACCAAAGCACCTTCATCTTTGAGTAAACCACGCAAAGTCACAAGAAGCTTTTTGGGGTTCTTTAAGTGCATCAAAACAAAAGAAAGATATATGCAATCAAAGGCCTTAATGCCCTTATTTTTCATGATTTTGCCCAAAGACGCTATAAAATCATCACTTTCAACATCTAAAGTGGAGAAAAAGAACTTGTTATTGCCAAACTCTTTTTGAGCCTTTTGCGCAAGTTTTTTGTTATACTCCAAGCCAACAACATTGGAAATAGAATTGTACGAAAAAATAGAAACCGTCTTTTCCCCATCATTGCACCCAATGTCCAAAACAGCCTTCCCTTCCTCGCCCCTGCAATTTGCAAAAATAGAATCAAGCACCGGCCTCTCATAAGAAGACAGAAGCTCATTTTGCACCCGCAATCTCTCTATTTCTTTGTCGTCCTGAAAAACAAATAAATCTTCCATCTTCACCCCTTAAATAATGGTATAAAAATAATTGAAGACCATTTTGCGTTGATATTCCGAATATTTTGTCTTCTTCTTTATCAGCTTCAACACTCCCGAATCTATCTCATCGCCTTGGGCCTCAAACGGATTATATTGATTAACATTATCCCTAATGCGTAGCACCAAGCCATCTTCCTTATTAATTAGCTTTATAGAAATGTAATATTCCTTTTTTCCTTTATTCTCCAACGCAAACTTAATTATATTCAGCAAAAGCTCTTCCGATATAAAATTAATCATAAACGATTTCTTCACATCAAGCTCCCACTCCTCTGAAATCTTCTCCAAATCCCGCGAGATATCCTCCATACTCTCCTTCTCAATTGGATACGTCTTCTCAAAAACGCTCCCCTCCACCTCAAACTTCTTCTTCACATACTCGCGAGACGGACTTATCCACGCAATTGCAACAATAATCAGCACACCCACAACTTCAGTAATGACATAGGAAGCTGCAACGCCCAAGATATTTTTACTTGGAATAAGAATTAATCCCGATATTAATAACAAAAGACAATTTCTAACCAAAGACATTGCGGAGGCAAGATACCGTCTTCCTATGGACTGCCAAAATGCAGTAATTGAAGTATTAATACCAGTAAAGACAAGGCTGAGTGCAAAAATCCTTAGAGCTGTATTAGAAACTGAAGTCTCGGAGCTTTGCTTAATGCCAAAGAAAGAAAACAGGGAGGAAGAGAAGAAAACAAAGCACAGAGCAACAACAAGAGACAGAATGAAAATAGTAAACAAAGCTTTTTTCAAAACCGCATAGATACCATCAGTATCGGACTCACCAGAGAGAAACGAAATCACCGTTTGAAGTGACGCAGAATTGCCGTCACAAAGCCCTGCAGGAATTGTGCTTAACGTGTAAATTATGCCGTACACCGCAACATAGAAAGTGCCATTGACTCCACCATAGCGCAAAAGCCTAGTATTAAAACTAAGCATAACAACAGCAGAGAAAATTTGAGCGGAGCCCAAACCAAACCCATTGGAAACGGTATCTTTTACCTGCTGAAAATCCAAGGCACCACACTTAAGACTTAGCAATTTGTCTTTCTTAACAAAGTGAGTTAAAAGAACAATAAGCCCTAGGAACTCACCAATACACAAAGAAAGAGAAGCTCCTTTAATTCCCATTGCCATAAACTTCATAAATACGATATCTAAAGTTATGTTTGTGATAATTACCACAGCAGAAGCAATAGCGACAAGACGCGGATTACTGTCCGTTCTAACTGAAGCAGACAAAATGTGGTACATAATGAAAATTGGAGCTGACCACATGACAACACCAAGATATTCTTTGGCAAGAGGATAAAGCTCGTCTGTAACACCAAGGAAGGAAAAATAAGACTTCTCAAAAAACAACGGACAAAGGGAAATAAAACTAACAATTAAGCCAAAAGTGAGAGCAGAATGAAAAACCTTATTAGCTCCCTCTTTATCTTCTGCACCAAGAAATCTACTGATAAGAACGTTAGAGCCTACCCCTATTGTGATACCAAAGAGGGCATAAATCAAATAAACTGGAGTTGCTATATTAGAAACAGCAAGACCAGTATCCCCCACAAGGTTTCCAACTAACGTTGCATCCACAATTGTGCAAACCGTTAGGACAAGAGAGGACAAAATTCCCCATATTAAAAAATATCTATATGCGCTGTACTGAAAACGCGAGTCCACACTTACCCCAACTTATTCAATAGTGAGAATCTCAACAAAACCCGTAACTTCAAAAATCTCGCTGATTGTCTCATTCACATTTCTGACAACCATCTCTCCCTGTTTATTCATTACCTTTTGTGCAGACAGGAGAACTCTCAACCCTGCGGAAGACAAATACTCAAGATTTTTAAGATCTAAAACAAGCTTTCCCACTCCACTAATGCTTTGCTTAAGCTCTGCCTCAAGCTGAGGAGCTGTAGTAGTATCCAAACGTCCAATAACGAATATTGTTAATTCATTTCCGTTCTTTTCTTTCTTAATTTCCATATGCTTTCTCCTTTGAGTGTGTTTACATAGACAGTAAATTAATTGGGATATGGTTCCAAAAAAGCATGAAAGTGTCTCATTGGCAAGTTGTGGCCCCAAACAATTCGCATATTAGGAATAGATTCGCGGTCTTCATACAATGCCTTCACAGCTGCTATAACGTAGTCAAGGTGTTCTTGAGAAAGCCTGCTACGGTCTATTGCAAAACGAACAACGTTTGCAAGCTCCGCCTGTTGCTCCGGTGTTTTGAGATCATATTCCATTGAGTAATCACCAAGTTCAGAAACCCTAATTCCATAACGCCTTATTAGCTCAAGAGAAAAGCCTTCGCCTGCAAACGTATCATGTCCACGTTTTCCGTCAAAAAATTCATCCATATTTATGTATACTGCATGACCTCCTGCAGGAAGAACTACTCCTTTAACTCCCGCTTTGTAGAAGCCTTGTGCCAAATACTCACATTGTTTGACGCGCTCATCCAAGTAGTTAAAATCGCAGCTTTCATACAAGCCAACCGCCAATGCCATAATGTCTCTGCCAGACATTCCGCCATAAGAGTCGTTACCATAACATGATATTTGCTTAACCTTAAGAAGCACACCAATATCGGTCTTAAGAGAGCCGTCTTCGTTGAAATCGGAAAACTTTTTCCAGAATAGCCCTCTGTCGCGGAATGCAACCATACCACCCATGTTGGCGTGTCCATCTTTCTTGGCAGACATGCAAAAACCGTCGCAGTAGGAGAACATCTCAGTTGCAATTTCTGCGATTGTTTTGTTCTCGTAGCCGTCTTCATTCATCTTGATGAAGTAGCAATTCTCTGCCCAGCGTGCAACGTCAA
>CAVKHB010000002.1:0-5164 GCA_963656005.1 Coriobacteriaceae bacterium | reverse complement strand
GAGGGGGATGTTATACTTGTGTGCAACTCTGTTGATTTCACGGATATTGCCTATGGAAACAGGCTGGCCACAAATTGGATTATTTGTAATGCAGGTAAATATTAAAGGCACATTTTCTGGGCCAACTGCGAGAATAAGCTTTTCCAGCTTTTCAATATCCATGTTGCCCTTGAACGGATTCTTTTCATACTTACCACCTTCAGGAACCTGATAAAGAAGTTCTTTATGATAGAGATTCCTTGGAATAGAACCCATTTGTTTAATATTTCCTTCTGTGGTATCGAAATGTCCATTAGAAGGGATGGTAAAAACCTTACCTGGATGGCGCTCAGTAAGAACCTTCTTAACAATCTCCATCAACACAGACTCTGCGGCGCGGCCTTGCTGGATGATAAATGTATTGGGTCGCTCCATTTGTGCCGCGCCACCGTTGAAAAGTCCACCCTCATATTCTGGGAGATAGACCTTTTCCATCATGGTTTCAACGTCCCGACAATCGGTACGGACAAGGTCAATTATTTTCTGCCAATTCTTCTCCCCACCCCGCTCAAAAATATCGCGGAAGGTATCAAGAAGGACATAATAGCCTGTGTTTCGACCATAGGCCTCATCTCCTAAAAACAAAGAAGCCCATTGGTAATTGGTCATAGCCGTTGTCCCAGAATCTGAAAGCATGTCCACTGTCAACATCCCAGCTGGGAACGCGAACTCGTTGTAATGAGTTGCCTTCAACATTCGTTCACGTTGCTCAACGGTAACATTTGGAATATCGCGTACTGCAAAAGAGAAATGATGTGGGGCTGGTACGCTAAGCCTATACTTGTTTTCTTCTTTCATAGGCTCTTACAAAACTGCAATACATTCAATTTCTACAAGAGCATCTTTTGGAAGACGCGCAACTTCAACCGCACTACGAGCTGGGCATGCGCCCTCAAAAAACGTAGCGTAAACACCATTCATGGCTGCAAAATTATTCATATCGCTGAGAAAAACGGTGGTTTTTATCACATTTTCCATTGTTGCGCCTGCGGCAGCTAAAACGGCTTTGCAATTTTCAAGAGACTGTCTTGTTTGCTCTTCAATGGAAGCTGGGAAGGCTCCATTTACAGGATTAATGGGCAACTGTCCTGAAGTAATAATCAAATTCCCACTCTTAATCCCCTGTGAATAAGGTCCAATTGCAGCTGGTGCATCCTTTGTTAAAATAACTGTTTTCATAATCTGAATACTCCTTTTCTTTCCATTACGGACTCTATTAGTCTCTTTAAATCAGTCTCTTTAAATATCAATTCTCTTCCCGTAAGGACTAATGGCCTTAGCAGGGCACACGAGCACGCACAAGTGACAGCCAACACAAACTTTGGCATTCAAAATTGGCTTGCCGTTGAACATAGAAATTGCCTCATGCCCACCATCACGACAAGAAATAAAACAGCGCTCACAACCCAAACATTTTTTGTGATTAAAACGAGGAAGAAGTTTGGTTTGCCTATTAAGTTCATCTAAATCAGTAACATTTTCAATACCAAGTCCTTGTAACTGAGACAAATGAGGCAATGCTTTTTCCCTAAGATACCAAGTAAGCCCGTCAATCAAGTCGTCTATAATCCGTGCTCCATATTGCATAACAGAAGTAGTAATTTGAACATGGTTAGCTCCCAAAAGTAAAAATTCAGTAGCATCGCGCCAAGTATCAATACCACCCATTCCACTTATAGGAACATTGTGAAGTTTTGGATCAGAAGCCATCTCCCATATAAACCTTAAAGCGATTGGTTTAACTGCACGACCAGAATAACCTCCAACTCCCGATCTCCCTTGAACAGATGGTTCTGTGGCATACGTATCAAGGTTCATATCCATAAGACTTTTGATTGTATTTATAGCTGCAATACCATCAGCACCATTTTCAATAGCCACACGAGCAAAAGGACGCATATCAGCAACATTTGGTGTAAGTTTTACTAAAAGAGGAATTGAACAACCTCGCCTAGCAGCTTTGGTGCATTGAGCAACAGCCTCGGTGCTTTGACCAATATCTACACCAAGCCCATTTTCTTCCATATTTGGACAAGAAAAATTGCACTCAATAATGTCGGCGCCTGAATCTTGGGCAAGCCGTGCTAAACGCTCCCACTCCTCATCATTTCTACCCATAATTGAAGCTATAATTACTTTATTCGGATAATCTGCTTTCAAACGACAAATTATATCTAAATCCTCTTTCAGCCCATTACATGAAAGTTGTTCTATGTTCTTAAATCCAAAAAAACCATGCTCTGCAGAAAGTGCAGAGTATCGAGGAGAGGCCTCTTTTGGCACAAAGTCACAAAGGGTTTTGAAACAAGCTCCAGCCCATCCGAGTTCAAATGCACGAGCAATTTTTTCATATGTGCTTGCCACAACAGAAGAAGATAGCAAAAACGGATTTTCAAAATGAACTCCAAGAAAATCACAAGAGAGATCCACGGGAGAATTTAGGAGTTCCTCCCAATTCGCGCTGTCTTCTTTCAGAGCAGTCATTATGCGCTTTATGTGTATTGGGTTTGCTTTTTGCACACAAGAAACTTCGCAAGGAGGATAAGACGCGCTACAATTGGCACAAGAAAAATTTTCTTTAAGTTGAACAGCTGCACCAAAAGTATTATCAAAACGCAAAGAACGTATAATTTTTGCGGGATCCATCCCATTTGGACAACCCTTAGAGCATGCGGTATTATTGCACAACAGACAACGAGAAACTTCTTCTACAGGAATACTTGTTTCATATAACATAAGAGGTTTTCCTTTTTTCCTTAATGAGGTTTCTGCAAAACCTCTCTACTTCTTCTGTTATTCTAATAACTTATTTGCCCACTGTCACCCAAATTTTTCATAAGTTTTTTTATGAAGCTTACGTTTCTTGAGGTTCAATCTCCTCAACTTCTTTTGCTACCACAGCCTCTTCTATTTCCTCAAGTTCTTCAGGAGAAACTTGTTTTTCTAATTTATAGATATCGCCGCCCTTTCCAAATACCTTCTTAAAGAAAGTTATAGAAACGGCAGTTCCAATAGCCCAACCAACCGGCCAACTAAGCCAAATGCCAGTAACTTGCAAGACTGTAGCAGAAAGAATATATGCGCCAGCAACTCTGATTATTAAGTCTGAGAAAGTAGATATCATAAATTGCTTCATAAGGCTCAAACCCTTTAGGACGCCATCTGAAATAATTTTCACAGAAACAACAAAATAGAAAGGAGAAACAATTCTTAAGAACTGTCTTCCTGTTTCAACAGCAACGGCAGAAGGATTGTCCATGAAAACCTTCAAAAGAAGATTTGTAAGTAACATATAGGCTGCAACAATTGGTATGCAGATAATCCATACCATTCTAAGCCCAGCTTTTTCTCCTTGTTTAATTCTTTGAACCTTACCTGCTCCTAAGTTTTGAGCAGTATAATTAGAAATTCCGTTTCCAATGGTTGTAAAGGAAGTTATAACAAGGTTATTAAGTTTAATAGCAGCAGCATAGCCAGCTATTACAGAAGATCCAAAGCTATTAATGATACTCTGAATCATAATATTTCCAACCGATATAAAGCTTTGCTGTAAAGTACTAGGAATTGCAACTGTAATAAAAGAGGAAAACATTGGACGAGAGAACAAGGCAGGTTTCCCCTCTACCTTTATTGTTTTTATACGGCGAAAGACAACAACTATTGCAAGAATTCCACTAACTCCTTGGCAAAGGAAAGTAGCCCAGGCAACACCGTCAACCCCCATTTTAAAAACAGTAACAAAAAGAATATCAACAGCAATGTTTGAAGTTGAGGATATTGCCAAAAAGATAAATGGGGTCTTGGAATCTCCTAAAGCTGAGAAAATACCAGTTGCTAGGTTATAGATAAAAAGGAAAGGCATTCCATAAACGTATATCCTTAAGTATAAAGCGGAATCGGCATAGATGTTTTCAGGCGTCTTTATGAGAAGGAGAAGTGCATCCATCCAGAGAAGTCCAAGAGCCATTAAGACTGCACATACCACCACAGTACAGATAAGAGAGGTATTTATGGCCTCTTTCATTCCCTTGTAATTCTTTGCGCCAAAAAGCCTGGAGGTAAGGACAGAACAGCCCATGTTACAACCAAAAGCAAACGCAATGAAAATCAACGTTATCTCGTAACCGTTTCCAACTGCGGCAAGAGCCTCTTCACTTATAAACTTTCCTGCTACAAAACTATCGCCTATGTTATAAAGTTGCTGAAAAACAATTGACCCAAACAAAGGCAGACAAAACTGCCAAAGTACTTTTTGCGGATTCCCAACGGTTAAATCCCTATTCATGGATTTCATTTTTAATTATTACTCCTAAAATACCGCCGCGAATACTATCTCTTTTTCTTTTTAGCTTCAACCTTTATTTAATATTCTGTCGGGTTCTATTGTTAGTTTCATTGCTAGGGTTACACAATTTTGACATATCAACCTTTTCTAATTCCAAAAGCTTCACCTTCCTGGTTAGCCCTCCTCCATATCCTGTAAGGCTGCCATTTGCACCAACCACACGGTGACATGGAATCATTAGAGAAATTGGATTATGCCCTACCGCTCCTCCAACAGCCTGCGCTGACATTTTCTTTATACAAAGCTCTTTAGCAATTATGGTTGCAATCTCACCGTAGGTCATGGTCTTGCCATAGGGAATGGTCAGCATAATATCGCAAACCATTTTACGAAACCTTGTAAAGTTATACCGCAAAGGAGGAAGAAAAGAAGGCTCTTGTCCTGAGAAATAAACATCCAGCCACTTGACGGCTTCTTCCAAAAGTGGTTGCTTTTGGTCTTTATCTTTTGCTTCAACAGCCCCAATTAGTGCATTCCCAAAATGCTTTTGCCCATTGAACCACAGTCCAACGATAGCCTCATCATCACAGGCAATAGTAATAGTTCCAAGAGGTGAAGAATATTGCTCAGTGTACGTCATAGAATCATTAAAACAGAGAGCCATACCAAGGTCAACCCAAACTTCTGGAGCCTTTTTTGAGTCCGCTGAAGATCTCTGAAGGACTCTGAAGACCTCTGAAGCAAAAAGATTTAAGCAAAAGATTTAAAGGTGTTTTACCACATAAGGTAACATATTTCAGCAGTTGTGCGGAAATATGTTACATTTATGTCACAATCGAA
>CAVKHB010000001.1:27425-29424 GCA_963656005.1 Coriobacteriaceae bacterium | reverse complement strand
GTGGAATGACAACACCTACAAAGCTACTTTAATTATTGTAAATCTAGAAGACTATGGCATAACCATGCATGGTTCTATCACGGGAGAAGTCAATGGATAGCATACTTAAAGTTGAACATCTTAAGAAAAGATATGGAAAACGAGAAGTTGTTAAAGATATCTCCTTTGAGATGACCAGTGGGCAAATTATTGGACTTCTGGGTCCAAATGGTGCGGGAAAGACTACAACCTTCTATATGATTGTTGGCTTCATTGCAAACAACAGTGGTTCAATATCGTTAAATGGAATGGATATTACAAATCTTCCCATGTACAAAAGAGCCAGACTAGGAATTTCTTATCTTCCTCAAGAGCCATCAATCTTCAGAAAGTTAAGCGTTGAGGACAACATTAGGCTTGTAGTTGAATCAAGAGAAAACATGGATAACAGAAAAAAAGAAATTGTTGTAAATGGGCTCTTGAAATCTTTTGGTCTAACAGATCTTGCAAAGCAAAAGGGGTACACCCTTTCAGGTGGCGAGCGCAGAAGAACGGAAATTGCTAGGTGTCTAGCAACCAGTCCCAGATTCTTATTACTTGATGAACCTTTTGCTGGAATAGACCCAAAAGCTGTTTATGAAATTAAACAAATTGTTAGATCTCTGGCTAGACTTGGAATTGGCATACTTCTAACTGACCATAATGTAAGAGATGCACTTTCTATCACTACCTGTTCTTATATCATTAACGAAGGTTCTATCTTGGTTTCCGGTGGTAAGACAGACCTTTTGGCAAATGAAATTGCTAGAGATATCTACTTTGGAGAATCTTTTGAGTAGATAATGAGAAAGTAAAGGGACTAGGCATGGAATTAGGGCTTACTCAAAGTTTAAAGCAAGAACAAACTCTATCACCTCAAATGTTGCAATCTCTTGCCCTTTTACCCATGCCCATTCTTGAATTAAAAGAACATATTCAAAAAGAGATAGAAGCTAACCCAGCGCTTGAAATTCCGGAACAAGAATTTAGTGAACCAACATTGCAACAGACAGAACCCAACAACTATGATGAAGGTTTTGATGATGCCGATTCTTCCTATTATGAAGGTTATGACAGTCCATCAGATGCCTACTATTCAGCAGATGCAGAAGAGGCTTCAGATAGAGCAAATCAAATGTTGGAAAACACATCTGAACAAAACAAACCTCTTAAAGAATATTTACTAGAACAGCTTGGAGAAGTCCCCATTTCAGAAGATGTAAAAGGCGCTGCAGCTATGCTTATCAGCAACCTAGATGAAAATGGTTTTTTCATTTTGACCCTCCAAAAACTATTTGAAGATACAAATTATAGCAATGAAGTGATAAATCAGGCCATCAAAACGGTTCAAAGCTTTGATCCTTCCGGTGTAGGAGTTGAAGATTTTAGACAATCTCTTATTCTTCAAGCCAAGAACCTAGGAATGGCAGAAAGTGACCTTGAGATCTTTACAAAACTTGTCAACAATGAACTTGAAAAAATTAACGCTGGAAAGCTAAAAGAGGTTTCCAGTTCCCTTAGGATTTCAGAAGAAGATCTTCAATCTTTTATCTCTATTTTGAAGACTTTGACGCCCTACCCTGGGCGCAACTATAGCAGTGATGCAGATACCTACATTGCCCCAGATTTTGCCATCCACAATAAGAACGGGGTTTTGACTCTTGAAATAAACAACGGCGATATTCCAGAGCTCAAACTCTCTGAAGAATTTTGTACTCTTTCAAAAAACCTTCAAGGAGCAGACGCCAAAGCCACATCCAAATGGATTAACGAAAAGATAAAGGAAGCCAACCTCTTAATTGATCAAGTAAACTTAAGATTCAAGACTCTTTCCAATGCTGCTTTGGCCTTGATGGATTTACAAAAAGATTTCTTCTTCAAAGGTCCTAGATTCTTAAAGACAATGAAGCTCAAAGACATTGCAGAAAGAATTGGGGTGCATGAAACCACCATGAGCAGACTGGCACAATCAAAATATGTT
>CAVKHB010000001.1:18885-27415 GCA_963656005.1 Coriobacteriaceae bacterium | reverse complement strand
GTTGAAACGGATTGGGGCATCTTTCCTCTGAAATATTTTTTCTCTCAGGGTGTAAGCTCTAGCAACTCTCCTTCTGGAACAGTCTCTCGTAACGTTGTAAAAGACATGGTCAAAGAGATAATTCAAGAAAACAACTCACTTTCAGACCAAAAAATAGCTGACCTGCTCAAGGAAAAGGGAGTTGATTGCGCCAGACGTACTGTAAACAAGTATCGTAAGGAGCTCAACATTGATTCTTCCTATCAACGAAGCTAGGTCAGCAAAAAGAAAACTCTAAAAGCTCAAACTCTAAAGTCTTTCAGCCTTCTCTACATCCAAGAAATATTTGTAAGTGTCTACCTTTAGCTCTCCACAAGCAGGCTCATCACAAGCAATGATTGCATTCTTGTGAAGTTGAAGAGCGCTACAGGTCCATTGATGACTCACGCCACCTTCAACGGTATGAGCAAGAGCTCTTGCCTTGTTATGACCATTGATAAGAATCAAAACTTCTTTTGCATCTGTAACAGTTCCAACACCAACAGAAAGAGCATAAGAAGGAACCTTTTCAGGATCATTACCAAAGAATCTTGAGTTCACAATCTTTGTGTCCGTAGTTAGAGTTCTAACTCCAGTTCTGGAAGACAAAGAAGTAAAAGGTTCATTAAAAGCAATATGTCCATCAACGCCAATACCTCCCAAGAAGAGGTCTATTCCACCGTAGGAAGCAATCTTCTTCTCATAATTAAGACATTCTGCTTCTGGGTCATCAGCCATACCGTTTAAGATATTCACGTTCTCTTTTGGGATATCAATGTGATCAAAGAAATTGCTCCACATAAAATACCAATAGCTCTGGTCATGAGTCTTTGGAAGACCAAGATACTCATCCATATTGAAGGTCACAACGTTCTTGAATGTCACTTCTCCAGCCTTATTCATGCGAGCAAGTTCTTTATAAACACCAAGAGGTGAAGAACCTGTAGGAAGACCAAGAACAAAAGGTCTAGCTTCTTTATGGTTGTTAATTGCGTTTGCAATATGACGTGCAGCCCAAAGGCTCATTTTTTCATAGTTGTCTTGAATAATTACTCTCATCTTATCCTCCAAAAGTTTCAATTATACGGTATAACCTTTCTTTTTTAAGAGTTCTACAATCTCTTCAACATAACGTTTGCAAGTGTCTTCACTCTCTGCCTCCACCATAACACGAATTAAAGGCTCTGTTCCACTTTCACGGACAAGAATTCTACCATTTCCTTCAAGTTTGTTGGTGATACTTGATATAGCAGAAAGAATATCCTCGTCCTCCATGACAAGAGTTTTGTCGGCCACATGCACGTTCGCTAGTGCCTGAGGATACAACGTCATACCACTGGTCAACGCACTAAGTTTCTTCTTGGTTGCAAGCATAACTTCCATGATTTTAATGGCAGTTAAGATACCATCTCCACTTGAAGCATATTTGGAAAAGATAATATGACCACTTACTTCTCCACCCAGTCTGCAGCCATGCTCAATCATGTAATCATGAACATATTTATCCCCCACCTTGGTTTTGACAGACTCTATGCCTTCTTCTTCAAGAGCTTTGAAAAGGCCATAGTTAGACATGACGGTAGCCACCACAGTATTTGTGATAAGTTTTCCTCTTTCTTTCATGTACTTGCCATAGATATAAAGGATATGGTCACCTGTAATTACATGGCCTTTCTCATCAACTGCAAGACACCTATCAGCATCTCCGTCAAAGGCAAAACCAACATCAAGACCCTTATCAAGGACGAGTTTTTGCAAGCCCTCAATATGGGTTGAACCTGCATTTTCATTTACATTAAAGCCGTTTGGATCTGCATTGATAACATAAGTCTTAGCTCCCAAGGCCTCAAAAACTGCTCTTGCAATATTCCAAGACGTGCCATTTGCACAGTCAAGGCCAACCCTCATATCCTTGAAAGAATACTTACTCAAAGAAATCAAATAGCCAATGTATCTGTTTCTTCCTGAAGCGTAATCCACCATCTTGCCAATGTCATGTCTTGTGGCAAAGGGCAATTCCTCCCACTTTTGGCCAAAGCACTCCAACTTTCCATCTATGTAATCTTCACATAGCTTGAGAACGCTTTCCTCCATCTTCTCGCCATACTTGTTGATAATTTTAATGCCATTATCATAGTAAGGGTTATGCGAGGCAGTTATCATAATTCCACAATCAAAGTCATCTACATGTGAAATGTATGCAACCGATGGTGTTGTGGTTACATGCATTAGGTACACATCACCGCCAGAGGCAACAATTCCACCAGAGAGCATATACTCAAACATATAACAAGACCTTCTTGTGTCTTTTCCAATAACAATCTTGGCGTGTTCTTCATCTCCGCGTTGTTGTTTCAAAGTATTAAAATACCATCCCAAGAATCTTCCAACCTTGTAGGCATGGTCTGCTGTGAGGGTCTTATTTGACTCCCCTCTGAAGCCGTCTGTCCCAAAATATTTTCCCATTTCTTCTCTCCTTTTCTATCTTTCTTCTCTAACAACAATGGCCTGAGAGCTCTTGTATATACGATTTTCTTCAACTATACCTCTAACACAGGACACTGGATACACAATAGTATGTCTTCCAATTATTGCACCTGGATTTAGTACACTGTTACATCCAACCTCCACATAATCGCCCAACATTGCACCAATCTTTCTAAGTCCTGTGACAATCTCTGGATTAGCATGAATAACAATATTCTTCTTGTCCGCCTTAATATTAGAAGTCACAGTTCCTGCTCCCAAGTGAGCGTGAAAGCCTAAAATGCTATCACCTACATAGTTAAAATGCGGCACTTGGCAATTATCAAAAATAATTACATTTTTTAATTCAACTGAGTTTCCAATAACACAGTCATTTCCAACAAGGGCGCTACCTCTAATAAAGGCGCATTGTCTTACTTCAGTATTTGCCCCAATAATACATGGTCCAGCAATGTATGCAGAAGCAAAAATCCTTGCACTTTTATGAATCCATACATTCTCTTTAACTTCAGCATACTCATCCTTGGGCAGTTTCTGTCCAAGTTCAACAATCAAAGCTTTAATACCCGCAAGGGCTTGCCATGGATACTCAAAGCCTTCCAATTAAATCAAATAAATCAACAGTTTTTATCACTTAATTCCCCCTACAAGGAAGCATTATCTAAAGGCTAAACATGCGCGGTCAATCTTTGGGCGGAAATTTTATCAAATATCGGACTGAAAACTTTATAATTCTAATGTTTAAACTTTACACTTTTCATTGTTTCAATTTATAATTTTACCATCATGTACAGATCCATAGAGAAAACAATTATAAACCTAGCCAAGAAAAATGCTGCCATTATTCTTGAAGGACCCAGCGGTTACGGGAAGAGAGAATTGGCAAGGAAATTATTTCCAGACAAGAAAGTAGTCAACTTTGAGGACGATTATATAAGAAAACTTGCAGAGCAATCGCCAAGGACTTTCCTTTTGGCCTTCCCTGAGGGTTTAATAATTATTGAAGCATTCAGAGCAAAGGGTGTTCTTGATGCGGTTAGATACTATGTGGATCTAGATGGTTTTTCTCCAGCAAAGTACATAATGACATCTTCTTATGACTCAAGATGGACTGAATTTGATAATGAAAAACATCCTTTCCCTAGGATTATTATCACTGGTTTTTCTATTGAGGAGATAATAAAACTCAAAAAAGCGTCAAATAATCCATTTAAGCTGATTCTTACTGGGCAACATCCAAAAAGTCTTTCTCCTAAATATACGCCTAATATTGCAATTGAAGATATTGTATCCCGAGCAATGAACCCTCCTACAAAGAAGATAAATTCTTCAAACGAACCTCTTTTTAGGAAGTTTCTTACTTCCTGTGCAAGGGTATCGGGCCAA
The DNA here is from genome assembly GCA_963656005.1 of Coriobacteriaceae bacterium. Taxonomy (GTDB): domain Bacteria; phylum Spirochaetota; class Spirochaetia; order Sphaerochaetales; family Sphaerochaetaceae; genus UBA9732. Next base: position 23,524 of record CAVKHB010000001.1, on the reverse strand, counting down.
TGCCTATCAATGAATCAGATGGCAAAAAATACGGGGATATCGGCTCCTACGGCCAAGACGTGGATTTTAATTCTGGAGGAGCTTTGTTTTGCAAATATTGTTGACTGCGAGAGGAAAGCTCCTATCTTTTATCTTACAGACAGCGGCGTGATATGCAAATTGCTTGGGCTGAATTCGCCTTCCGATATAATTCTCAATCCACATAAAGATTCCATTGTGACGTCGTTTGTACTTGGAGAGCTATCCCGAGTCAGGCAAGCCAAAGGCTTGGGATTAAACCTCAAGGCCTCCGTAAAGGAGTCTACTTCTAGAATAACCTTTCAGGCAAAATGGGATAAAAAGTACGAGATTGTCATTTGCCCACAGGTGGAAGTGACAGACGACTTTTTGCCAACACGCGCGCAAAGCAAATCTGGCACAAAGAAAGTCCTTCTCCATTTGGGCGATGTAACCTACACGAATAAAGGCGTTGATTGCATATCGTGGAGAGACTGGTACAAGTTTGCTTGTGAGCTGGATTATTTCAGTTGACTTCAGCTGACCCCTGCTAAAAAAGTTTTCTTGACGTTAAGCGTTTGGCGTGGTAATTTTTACTATAGATGTGGTTTTCCACATAGTTTTACTTGGCCATGCACCAACAGCTGCATGAAAAAATCAAAGATAGGAAGTGTTCTCATGCGTTTATTCGATACACATTGTCATATTGGTTTAATTCACGAAGATCCTCTTGAGCAGCTCATTGTAGTCCAGTATGCAAAACGGGCTGGCGTTACAAATATTGTCTCTGTTTGCAATCGCATCACAGATTTTGAAACCATATACAACAACCTCAAGAGCGCAAAAAACGTTTTCCACGCAGTAGGCGTCTCCCCCACAGAATGCGGAAATGTCTATGGAAGTTGGGAGTCCGATGTCCTTAAATACCTCAAGTATGACCGCGTTGTTGCAATTGGTGAAACTGGTTTGGATTATGGTAAATTCAAGCAGTATCAAGACATACAGGTTCAATTTTTCCTCAAACACCTAGAGATTGCAAGAAGGGCTCACCTTCCAGTAATCATCCACAACAGGGAAGCTGGCGAGCACATTCTTGAAATTCTTAAGAACAACATCCCAGACGAAGGTGCAATCTTCCATTGCTATTCTGAAGACTGGAACTATGCCTTCAGGGCCATGGAGCTACCTGTCTACTTCTCTTTTGCCGGCAACATCACCTACAAGAATATTAAGAGGATAACCGATACCATCAAGAATCTTCCTGAAAATAGAATTCTCATTGAAAGTGAAGCTCCATTCTTGGTTCCTTTCAAGTATGCAAAACGCAGAAACAAGCCAGAATATTTACCAGAAACGGCAAAGGCTGTGGCAGAAATTAAGGGTATTCCTCTTGAAGAGATGGCAGAGATTCTATTTAACAATAGCCTCAATGCCTTCCATCTAACAGAGGTATAACTTGTGAAAGACCTTATTCACCCCGTCTCTATAGGTAATCTTGCCCTCAAAAGTAATGTGTTTTTAGCTCCCCTTGCAGGCTACACTGACAAGGTTTTTCGTAGCATTTGTCTAAAGTATGGGGCAGCTCTTACCTATACTGAAATGGTCAGTAGTGAGGGCGTTGCCAGAGGTAGCGAGAAGACAATTATTCTTATGGAAAGAGGTGAAAATGAAGAACATCTAGCCGTGCAGCTTTTCATGCCAGATGCAGACACGGCAAAACGCTCGCTAGAAGGAACAATGGCCTATAATCCCTCTATGATTGATATAAATGCAGGTTGCCCCGTTCCAAAGGTCATCAAAACTGGTGCGGGCAGTAGCTTACTGAAAAGTCCAAAGGCAATCTACGAGATTGTAAAAGCTATAACTTCCAACGTTTCTATTCCTGTTACAATAAAGATTAGAACAGGCTGGGATGCAGATAGTATTAACTATCTTGAGACAGCAGAGGCGGCCTTTTCTGCAGGAGCGAGCGCCCTTTGTATGCACGCAAGAACTAGAAGTCAATTATATATGCCAAGTGCAAACTGGGCTTTGTTAAAGGATCTTAAAGCCCACTTTCCAGAAAAAGTTATAATTGGCTCTGGGGATCTTTTCACTGCAGAAGATGGCTTAAAAATGTTAGAGCAAACCGGTATTGACGCAATCATGTTTGCTCGTGGCGCCATAGGAAACCCTTTTGTGTTTGAACAGATTCAACGTCTCGCCCAAGGGAAAGAACCGATAGAGATATCGGTCCAAGAAAAGAAGGAAGCTATTGAGAGACATCTTGCCGGGCTTGTAGATTTTCTTGGAGAAAATGCGGCTTGCAGGGAAATGAGAAAGCATGTATGCGCATATCTAAAGGGCATTCCAAATAGCTCCAAAGTGCGTCAGGTTGTGACGAGCGCTCTTACCGTTGAAGATTACAAGAAAGCACTGAACCTTCTGTCTAATTGACCTTATTTCTCAATAATTATAACATTTTAGAAGTTTTGAAAAAGAAACTTTATTGGAGAGACGGTAAGGATGAAAGTACTTGTTTTGGGTTCTGGAGCAAAAGATCATGCCATTGCTTGGCTATTTTCCAAGAGTAAACTTATTGAGGGACTTTATGTTGCACCAAGCAACCCAGGAACTGCAGGCTTTGCAGTTAACCTTCCAGAGGTGAACCCTGCAGACAAAAATCAAGTTCTTACTGCTTGCAAGAAATACGGGATTGATTTTGTTTTCATCGGTACCGAGATGCCTCTTCAAACTGGAGTTATCGACCACCTAAATAAGAATGGAATCTCCACCTTTGGAGCTCCAAGTTATGCTCTAAAACTTGAGGGAGATAGAAAGTTTGCCAGAGAATTTGCTGCAAGACACAACATTCCAGTTCCAAATTACAAGGTATTCTCCTGCACAAAGGATATTGAAAAATACTTAGATGAGAATAAGGGAAAGACCTTCACAATCAAGACCAACGAGATGTCACCCTCACGAACCATGGCCTACTCCAACGATAAGAAAGTCCTTCTTCCTTTTGCCGAGAAGCTTCTGCAAAAAGGCCCAGTTATCATTGAAGATAAAGTAAAAGGTATCAGCATAACCGGTTCAATTTTAGTAGACAACGTTGGCTATTTTGTCCTTCCTTTGTGTTCCGAGTACACAAAAAGAGAACATACAGATAAAGGCCTTGGAACCCCAACCGGTGGGATGGGAGCTATCTGCCCTATTCCGTTAAGCCCTGAGGTTAAAGAGGCAGTACTAAAGAAAATTATTCATCCTACCTTCAAAGGTTTGAAAGAAGAGAATCTTTACTACAAAGGCGTCTTAACTTTCTCCATTATCTTGGCTTCAGACGGCCCTTATTTGGTCGACTACCATGTGCGCTTGAACGACCCTGCCACACAGGCCATGGTTCCCCTCATCAAGAACGATTTTGTTGAGCTCATGATGGCAATGCAGAACAACACTCTTAAGCAGGTTGAACCCATTACCAGTAATGAGAGTTCTGTCTGCGTAGTAATTGCTTCAGAAGGCTATCCTAATGATACCAAAACTGGCATGAAGCTTGCCCCTATTCCTCCAAAGTTTTTGGGCAACTGCTATGATGATGGCACCTACCTTTTCTTTGGCGCTGTTCAGCGAAAAGAAGATGGTGAAATTTACACCACAGGCGGCCGTGCAGCAACCATTGTTGGCGTTGGACAAAACATTATTGAAGCAAATTCAATGGCCTATAAAGCAATTGACACCATAACTTTTGATGGCTCATGGTACCGCGAGGACATTGGAAACAAATTCTTCGAGAATTCAGCAAAAGAGAATAGATAGGAAGTTAAAAACTCAACTTAATATGTTACAGAGAAACCTAACGACCAATAAGAGCAATGTTTCCAGAAGAAATTCATCAAAGGAAGTCGTCCGTTGTGATAGATAAACTCCGCTGTTAGATTGCTTTCTGCAATGTTAAATCCCACAAGAACATTATAGTCTATATCCCATGGATGATTTTCACTATAAGCTCCAATTTGATATGCTGTTTGCCCTTCTTGATTTAGTTTTACGTCCAAGGCAAGTATGGCAGAACCAAAATTTTTGACAGGAATTGTAACTTCAACACCAAGATTAAAGCTCATTGCTTTGTACTTATTTGAATAAGGGTATTTGCGAGACTCTTCTCTTGAATCATACACACCCTCGCTATAGCCAATTCCTTGCTCCAAGGTTTTGTCGCCATCATCTTCCATAATTTCCTCTGGAACAAGCAGCCAAGGTCTTACCCTGTGCATTTTAGGAGTAAGGACATCTGCCTCTGCATAAACACGTAACCATGAAGTTGGACAGGCTGAAAGCCCAATTACAAGGCTATCTTGACGTACGTATTGGATAAATCTAGAGATATAACCTCCATTAGATCTATCCATCAAAAATCTGTCCGCATAAACACGGCCAATCTCATCCCTCTTGAGCATAAAACTCTCTTCAATTTCATCTCCATAATGACCCGAGTAGTGGTGCCTACCAATTCTCATAGAAATAAGTCCATTGAAAAGACTTGCATTCATTCCATAGAAATATATACCATCAAATCCAAGACAATCCGTACCAGCTTCAGCATCAAATACTAAATTCAAGGCTCCTTGGACACAAGCTTCTACAGCAAAAACATCTTTAT
>CAVKHB010000001.1:0-18875 GCA_963656005.1 Coriobacteriaceae bacterium | reverse complement strand
GTCTTAGAACGCTAAAACTAAATCCAGTTTTTACTCTATAAAGTTTTTTTACAGCTTCAGACTGTTCCCTGAACTTCGCCTCTTCCATGACAAAATTTTCTCGTCCCATACTTGAATCACTTCCAATCTTGTCATAATTATGGTAATAATCTTCTCTCCCTTCCTCATACCGAGTACATACAAGAACTTGGTATATGTAGTCCTGCTCAAGTAAATTGATGTATTGTGCCCTAGTATCAAAATTCCATTGATCAGCTTTATAAGATTCATACAAAGGGTTTGTATCTACAATCTTAAAAGTAAAATCTGAAGCAAAAATACTTGAAAAACTCAAAAGCAAAAGAAACAGTATAAAAAAGAATTTAAAAAATTGTTTCATCTCAACTTGTTCCTTTTACAATTAATTCAAGCCAAAACCAAAGTAGATGAAGGATCCTGTCTTATAAAACCACTGAGTTGACGGCATTCTACCAACATGATAAAACGCCTCAAGTCTTACAACATTTCCACCAATCTTTTGCTTTAATTCAAGTGCTGCACCTACCGTATACTCAAATTCCCACTTATTATCTGAGTTGTAGGCTAAGATATCATGCCTACCCTCAGAGTTGCGATTTTGGCCATCCTGATGAGCTTGGATATCAGCTGATACAATTACATTAGCCCATGAGAATTTCAGCTTATACTCAATTCCTCCATGAATTCTAAGAGCCATGTAATTTGAACCTCTTTTCTGAGCCTCTTCTTTATCCATAATCTCCTCAGTTGCACCTTCACGAGGTCCGCTTCTATGAATAGAAGACTCGTCTTCAGCCTTTCCTGTTGCGGGATTTATATAATCGGCTGGAACATGAATAAAAGGTCTTATCCAAGCATTTTTTTGTGGAATCTCACATTCTCCATAAATTCTAAACCCATAGGGTAAATCACCCTGAATACCAATAAGCCAAGAATTATCTCTTACATACTCTGTTGCAGATAAGAATCTATATGAATGACCTTCTACTGCTTTTGAACCGGTGTAATTTCCTATCAGTCCGTTCTTGTTGAAGTCTATCTTATTATAAGAATAGAAATCAGAGAGGGTCTCGTCTCCATAGTGTCCAGAGAAATGATGTATTCCAGCCCTAATAGTAACAATATCAGCAATTCTAAGACTACCAGCAACCATGAAAGAACCGTCAAAATCCAGGGTATCGTTTGCACCATAAAGCCAAAAAACAGTATTGAGATATCCAGCTAAATTTAAATCAAGATCAACGGAAGGAACCCAGTTAACTCCGTTAAAGCGAACCCTAAAAAGAGAAGCGGAACCTGAAAGCTTCATGTTTATATAAAGGTTTTGGCTTGCTGTTCTTGGCCCTCTATAATAGAAATCATCATAGAAAACCTCTGATGTAGCAACGTCCTGCACAAGAGCATTAATTTTAAATTCATTATCTTCTGCTTTTGGAATAAGCATAAGATGAACAGAAGAAAGAAAGGCATAAGGATCAGATATAGATTCCTTATATAAGGGCTCTTCTGGCATCACCTCAAACGAAAACAAAGATCCTTCTCCTGCAAAGATAGAAGAAATGGCAAGAAGAACCACAAATACTAAAACGATAGCCTTTTTCATATTAAAACCCCTTTTTTCTCAAAATTTTGTGAGAATTAGAACATTGTTTTTATTTTAATGGCAAAGTTGCCTCTTTGTTGTAGTCAAAATTCAGCGTTGGATTTTTACGTAATTCATAACAATATTGACGAATACGAGCAGACCACTCTTCCTTTGTGATACTCTCGTCAAGTTTGTTAGGATCTATTACATCTCCAACAACAATCTTCATAGTTTTACCTTTTAGCTTAAACATTTCATCTACTAGGAACATTGTTTCAATGGAAGTTTTGATTTTGAAGAATCTGCGAAATTTGGTCCACTTGTGCATTCTAGCACTGAGCTGACCATCTGTATAAAACACAGCTATTGGCATATTGTTCTTTCGTGCAATCTTTATAAACGAAGCCTTCCAGTCATAGTCAAAGACTTCTCCAAAACTGAGTTCTCTTGAGCAATAACCCGCTGGGTATATTAAAAGAGAAGACTGCTCATCAACAGCATTCATCAGACTTCTAACTTCTTTCTTGTTGTAAACACAGGTTTTTCCAAGAGGCTTGATAAATTTTAAGAAAGATTGTGCCACCAGCCTACAATCGGGGAAATTCTTATGAATCCAATCAAAGAGAACCATTGCCTCTGGTCCGCCGTAAGGGTGATTAGAAACAAACATTACGCTTTGACCTTTCAAGGCTTCAACATTTTTAAGATTCTCTAAACCTTCAAGTTCAAGTTTGATGTCTAAGTACTGTACAACGGAGTCTAAGAACACCTGTGGTTCATCATTAGCATGTTCTTCAAAGAAGGCATTAAGTTCCTTCACGTGAAGAATCTTTTCAAATTTTCTATAGAGAAACTTTGGAATAAGTTTACCAAGCGTTGGATTTACTCTTGTTGCCAACGCCTTTATGTTTATGGGTTGGAACCCATCGTCCTTCTTTTCTTCCTCTTCCATGTTTAAACCAACGGTTCCATTGTACCCCAGATTTTTAGATTGATAAACCTTTTTTTACTGCAACAAAAAAGGGCTACCAACTGGCAACAGCCAATCAATAGCCCTTAATTAATAGGATTAAAATTCAACGAACTTAAAGGATTGTGCATCCTTTGTCAAATTCAACAGTTCCCTTGTAGTTCTTGATGGTTCCAGCAACGGTGATTGTGTCGCCAACAGCAAGAGAGGCAGCACCTTCACCTGTGAGTCTGTAGCACTGAACAACCATGTCTTCAAGACCGTTTACAACAATGTTTACAGTGATGTTGCCATACTGCTCGCTGTATGCTGTAGGAATAGCATTGATAACACCGGTAAGAACTCTTGTGCCTTCAAGAGAAGCGCCAGTTTCAAGAGCATAAGCAGCCTTGAGAGTCTTGAGGTAATTGAAAGCCATAGCATCTTTAAGAAGTACACAGTTCTTGTCAAATTCAACAGTACCCTTGTAGTTCTTAATTGTTCCCTGGACAACAATTGTGTCGCCAATAGCAAGAGATTCTACACCGTCACCCTTGAGTCTGTAGCACTGAACAGTTCTTGTATCTCCAACTGGAATCATATCAACTGTGATGTTGCCATACTGCTCGCTGTATGCGGTAGGAATACCGGTGATAACACCAACGAGAACCTGAGTCTCTTTCATAGCTTCGCCAGAAGCAAGAGCATAAGCAGCATCAACAACTGCGCTCTGATCTGGGATATAGCCCATACCAACTAGGGTTGGCTTATCAAATTCAATGGTTCCCTTGTAGTTCTTAATTGTACCAGTTACTGTAATCTCATCACCAATAGCAAGAGTTGCACAACCATCACCAGAAAGTCTGTAGCACTGAATGATATTGTCAGCCATAGCACCAACTTTAATGTTGACTGTGACGTTAGCATACTTTTCACTATATTCGGTAGGAATAGCTGTGATAACACCAGTAAGGGTAACAGCCTTGCTCATGGACTCGCCGGCAGCAAGTTTGTAGGCATTAAGAACAATTTCTTCCATTGAAGGATCTGACTGACCTTCTGGGAGAACATGCTTAATCTCGAGATCAAGAGAATCGCCAGTATTAGGATTGGTAACAGTAGCCTTGAGAACGTAGTGAATTTCTGCAGGAGCATCTGTTGCAACCTTGACTGTGACAACATGGTTATCACCAGGAATAATCTGAACGTAGTCAGTATCTACAGACCAAGAAACTGGGTACTCAACACCCTTAATTGTTACAATATCAGTTACCGTGTAATCAGATGGTGTACGAGTCTCTGGATTGCTCTTTGTGCTTGTGTCAAACAGCTCCTTAAGAAAAGCTCTTGCAGATTCTAGAGCCTTTGCTTCCTGTTCAGCTGCAGCCTGTGCCACTGCCTGATCAAGATAAACTTTAATATCCTGAACGGACATCTTATCAATATCCTTCACGTTAACTTCAACAGCACTCTGTGCAAATGCCATTGATGCAACCAAACAAACAAGAAGGACTAGTAAAGCCTTTTTCATGTTTTTCTCCTTTTAATTTTCTTTAATAGTGATGTCCTTTTTTGAGAGGACCTTTATTTGGTAAACACCGTCAAAGGCGTCAACTATACCTTTAACATCGATTATTTTGCCTAAATAAGTATCTGCAGTGAGTAGGTTTCCTTTTCCGTCCGTAAAGACAGTGGTACGCACCTGAACCACAAGGTCTCCCTCCAACTGGTCAGCTGGCTTGCAATACAAAGTCATTGCACCGTAGGAAGAGCTCGTTTTGTCACTAGTTGTCTGCACCTCCACCACCTTGAGATTTTCCATCTGAAGCGTGGTACTCATGGCCAAGAAAGCGTAATCATACTCTTTTGTGGCCTCGTCCGTGACAACGGTGACTTTGCCATTCAGGAAGGTGTCGGCTGTGGTGAGCACGTAAGCTGGCTTGTGTCCCGAGCTTATTTTCTTCACATTGTTGGGGTTATCTGGTTCCATAAGCTTATACGATAAGCCCGATACCTGATAGGTTTGCCCCGCCTCATAATACTGTACCGTACCAACAATCCTAGATCTGTTCCCTACAGCAATTGCCCTTAGACCAAAGCCTGGAAGGTTATAGCCATAGTAAACAGAAATTCCATTGTACATGCCTGTCTCAGAGTCGTACTCTTCAACATAAATGCTTGAGCCGTCATCTTTTGTGATAACACCTTCAAAGGCAACCTTAATTCCGTTGTAGGACTCTATGTTAAGTCTAAGTTCATTGAGAGTGAGCTCAACGGCTTCTCCATAGTAGAAGTCTGGGTCTTTCTCTCCAGAATAAACGTTAAGCTTAAGAGCCTTGGCTTGGTTGAGTGCATCCATGCAAATAGAACCATATCTGTTATTTGCAGTAGAGGAAGCAATGGCCAATCCATTCTGAAGAATCTCAAGATTTAAGTTTCTGTAAGGTTCATCCTCAGAGGGCTTGTACCATACCCAAACAAGGTACCGGCTACCCGTAGAATCAAGATTCCACTTGTCATTATCGGACTCAATTATTATTGAAACGGCGTTTGAGAGTTTCTCTTTCGTGAAAGCAGAAGCCTTCTTTCCGTATTCCTCTATCTTGCCCGTAGATTCGGGGGTGTTGATGGCCAGATATCGGGCTTTCAGCACCCCGTTTTCGGAAATAGATGTAGGAACATTGAAGTGCGTGGTGTCCCCATCAACAAAAGTCCTTACTGTGACCTCCTGCTTGAGGGTGGAAGATGACCTGACAAGAGTAAGCTGACTGGCATAATCCACATAGCCCTCAGGGGTGTCGGCAAAGACGGCAATGGAGACAAAAGCTACCACGAGAAGAAGAAGAAATCTCTTCAATGCATTCATATAACCTGTCACCTACTTATTAGTTGTTGTACTCGCATTCATCAATTGCGTCCTGGAAGGCCTTACTAATCATTGCATCAACGTTGTCTGTCTTTGTGGAGAGACACTTGGCAAGCAGTGAGCCAACCTGGTCACGAGCTGTGGATGAGCCGTTGAATGCTGGAGATGTGTAGTAATCATCTTCCTGTTCAAGACAAATCTTAGCACTGAGAGCGGAGACAAAGTCATAACCATCTGCAGAAGCAATAAACTCAGCATAAACTGGATTCTCTGCAACTGACTTGAGAACTGGGACATAACCAGATGCCATTGAGAAAGCTGCCTGGAATTCAACGTTGGTTGTGAGATACTTAACAAAGAGCCAAGATGCTACAACTTCCTGAGCGTTTGACTTTGCGAAGATAACAAGGCTTGGGCCTTGAGAAATAACCTTTCTGTTGCTCTGTGAAACCTGTGGGATTGGTGCAATTCCAACTTCAAATGGATATTCGCCATCAACCTTTGTAGGTCTCTGATAGGTTGCACCAGCTGAAGAACCAATGGACATGTAGCTCTTTGGTGATGTTGTTGAAGTGAAAAGACCAGATGTGTATGCACCATAAAGGGTCTGTGTTGTGAGATATCCCTTATCATACCAAGATCTGAACTTCTTTACGAAAGCTCTGTTAGTCTCATTATTGAACAAATAGTGGTCTCCAGTTGCACTGGTGTATGGGCTGTTAAGCTGCTCACACATTGTAATGAACCAGTTACCTTCTGAGTCATATCCAAGTGGAATGGAACTTGGGTCAATTGCCTTAATCTTTGCACAAACAGCTTCAAGTTCGTCCCAAGTGGTAGGAACTTCAATTCCATTCTCATCAAAGAAAGTCTTGTTGTAATAAAGAACTTCTGTTGACTTTGAAAGTGGCATTGTGTACATGAGGCCGTCACCAAACTGCTTACCTTCATTGTAGTAACCCTCAATGAAGTCATCCTTCTGCTCTTGTGTAAGACCAAGGATTTCTGTGCTTCCGTCAGCTCTTTTGATTACAATGTCGCTATCAATGTAGTTATCAAGAGTAGCAACACAACCTGCTAGATTGTAACGTGCAACGTGGTCTGGATAGCAGTATGCAATATTTGGCTGGTTAGATACTGTAATCTCTGTACTTATTTGGTCTCTAACATCATCATAGGAACCTACCTGAGTCCATTCAATGTGAATATTTGGATAAAGCAAGTTGAATTTTGCAATATATTCATCAAGAACAGTAGAAAGGTTTGTACCCATTGTGTGATAGAACCTGAGTGTTACTTCGCTACCATCATAGCCATTTGCTGGAACTTCATAAGCAGCTGTGTTGACTGTTTCTTCTGAACCACCGTTACAGAAGGCGAACATCAGTGCTCCAACCAAGAGCACAACAACCAGAAAAGTTTTTTTCATGTTTTTTTCTCCTTACATGTTTTTACTTCATATAAAAATCGCCATTTAGGCGTCTTTACCCATGGGCATTAGCCCTTAATTCCGCTTCTACTCACACCCTTCATTATATACTTTCTGAGGAACACAAACACAAGGAAAAGTGGTGCCGATACCATTGCAACGGCCGCCATCTGAACTGGGTAGTTAACATCTCCAGTAGACTCTGTGAAGGCGTTTCTCAATCCGTTTGTAATAAGTCTGTGATTCTTGTCATTTGCAACCAATCTAGGCCAGATATACGAGTTCCACGCACCCATCATCTTCAAAATTGTGATTGAAATGAGAGTTGGCAGGGAAAGAGGAATCATAACCTTGCACAGATACTTGAAATCGCTTGTGCCATCCACCTTGGCCGCCAGGTATAGCTCGTTTGGAATTTGCAAGAAATTCTGTCTGAGCAAGTAGATATAAAAAACACTCACCAAGAACGGGACAATCAAAACGGTGTACGTATTTATCCATCCGAGCGTGGTAACTGTACTGTAATTTGTGATGGTAAACAGTTCCCCTGGAATCATCATGGTAGCCAGCAACCCCGCAAACAACAGGTCTTTGCCCTTGAACTCCAGTCTAGCAAATGCAAAGGCCGATAATATTGTAATGACCAAAGACAACAACGTTGAAACAATTCCAACATACATAGTGTTAAGGAAAAGTCTTCCTAAACTTGCCGTGCTAAAGGCTGTTGCGTAGTTACTAAACAGCAAAGCGTGTGGCCAAAACGTTGGAACGCTCATTCTGTACTCGTCCAAAGATTTAAGGGAGGAGTTAATCATCCAATAAAAGGGGAAAAGTACAATAAGAGCCATTATTATCAGGAACGCATAAAGTAAAATTTGAACAACAACGCCAAGAACCTTCTGTTTGGAAGTCTCGCGTTTCATATCTTTTTCGTGCATTGTAGCAATCACTTTCAGGCCTCCTTAATAATGAACTTTCTTCTTACTGACGTACAAATTCAGAAGAGTAACAACTAAAATGAGGCCAAACAAAATCAGAGCGGCTGCACTAGCCCTTCCCTGATTGTTCGTTGAAAGCGCATCATAAATAAATCCAACCATGGTGTTAAGACGTTTTGAATCGTCTGCGGGGCCCATTGATTCACCAAAGATACCAACAATACTGGTGTATTCTTTAAAACCTCCAATAAAGCCTGTAATAACAACATAGGCAATCATTGGAGAAAGAAGTGGAACAGTAATTCTTGTAAAGATTCTGCGTCTTGAAGTTCCATCTACCTTGGCTGCGTCATAATACTGCTTGTTGATGCTCTGCAGTCCACCCAAGAGAATGAGAATCTTGAAAGGAAGAGCATTCCATACAATATAGATAACCATGACAGTCATGTTTGCAAGGTAAGTAGAGCCGTAGTTAATCCAGTTAACAGGCTTTCCACCAAAGAACTCTATTACGTTGTTTACAATTCCTGCCGTTACTATAATCTCATTTTCCGTACCATAGAAACTTCCTACAATGTTAAACATTGCTGCAAAAACCATTCCAATGGCAATTGAGTTTGTAACATAAGGAAGGAAGAAGATTGTTTGAAGGAACTTTTGCAAAGTCTTGATTGAATTCAAACAAACGGCAATGAGAAGTGCCAAGATTGTTGAAATTGGAACTGTTAGAACACAAAGCAAAATGGTGTTCTTCATGCACTGAACAAACTTTTTGTACTGAATAACCTTTGTAAAGTTGCCCAATCCAAACTTAAACGTAGCTCCACCAACAGCCTTAAGTCCGCTGTAGTTTTCAAGAAAAGCCATTCTAACGGTGTTGATAATTGGCCAAACTGTGAAAACAAGTAGCAACACAAGTGCTGGAGCTAAATAAATCCATGCTTTCCACGGATGTCTGCTTTCTACCATGCTACTGGCCATATTACTTTCCCTCTACGTAGATTCGCTCTTCTGTTTCTTTATTAAACAGGAACATTTTATTTGGCTTTATGTTGAACTTAACCGCCTGACTTTCTGGTGCTATGCCATTATCTGCATCAATTATGGCTCTTATGGAAGGATTTATAGAAGCTTCATTTGTTCCAACGACGCTCACATCACGACCCATAACTTCAATGGAATTAAGGTTACAGGTAAAGGCGCCATCATGGCTTAAAACAAAACCTTCAGGTCTAATTCCAACGTAAACCTCTTGATCTGGGACATTGTTTGCTTCTCCAACAGCCTCGTTTCCAAGATAAATCTTACCGCCCTTAACGCTTCCATTAAAAACATTAATTGGAGGCGTTCCAAGGAATTTTGCAACGAACAAGTTGGCTGGACTGTTGTAAACATCCTGTGGCTTACCAATTTGCTGAATGATACCAAGTTTCATAACAACAATCATGTCTGAAATACTCATGGCCTCTTCTTGGTCATGGGTAACAAAGACTGTTGTAATGTTTGTTGCTCTTTGAATTCTTCTAATTTCTTCTCTGGTCTGCAGTCTAAGTCTAGCATCCAAGTTTGAAAGAGGTTCATCCAAAAGAAGAACCTTTGGCATCTTTACTAGAGCTCTGGCAATAGCTACACGCTGCTGTTGTCCGCCAGAAAGTTCACTTGGCTTTCTTTCCATAAGCTCGTCAATTTGGACAATCTTTGCAACTTCTTCTGCACGCTTTAGCATCTCTTCTTTAGGAAGCTTGTCTGCACCCTTAAGATTTTGAAGTGGGAAAAGGATATTCTGCTTAACAGTCATGTGAGGATAAAGTGCATAGTTTTGGAAAACCAGCCCTACTCCTCTGTTTTCTGGTGGAAGCTGTGTTACGTCATCCTCACCAAAGAAAATCTGTCCACTTGAAGGCTTTTGTAAACCACAAATCATGTACAGAGTTGTACTCTTTCCACAGCCAGATGGTCCAAGTAGACCAACAAGTTTTCCATCAGGAATTGTAAAAGAAAAGTCGTTAACAGCTACAACTTCGTCTCCACTGTTCTTGTTCCTGCTTGGGAAAATCTTAGTTAAATTCTTAAGTTCAACAATCATATCTATTTCCTTTTTTCACTTAAAAGTAGCTCAATTTATTTGCTTTCTCTGCTGCTGCCTTCTTCTTTGCCTCAATCAATTCGTCTTCGCTGTCGTAAATCATCTGGCTTGCAAAATCTACTACTACAGTATCAGATAATAGGTCATGAATCAAAGAATTCTTTCTTGTTACAAGAATGAGAATCAACTGCAAGAGAAAAAGAAGTCCAATAATAATGGTGCCTGTTAAGCCTATGGAATTGAAAAAAATCATTAGAATAATGAGGATTGGGACCATTGTTTCAATAGCGTACTTCCCAAGAAAGGTTCTGATGAACAAACTAATGTTGTTCATTTTCACCCCATTAGAACGCATAACTGCAATTCCAAATATCTTTTTTCCCAAGGTTTGTCCGTTTTTCAAAATTATCGGGATGATGAAATCCAAGATAAGATAAGACAGGAAGATGGAAAGAGACGTGATGAGTAGCATCAAATCCACCATCATGTTGTAGGCGTACATTGCATCTTGGTCCTGGAATAAGGCGTCGCGTGCGGCCATGTAGGCATCTTGGCCATCTCTATCTAGCGCGTTGAACTCCTCTTCTGTGTATTCAAAAGACGTGCCGTAGGTTTGCTCGTAAAGTGAGAGCTTGTTGGTGTAAGTGGTGCTGTAGGTGTCGTAATGAGTGATGGTTGAAAGCAAAAAGGCAATACCAATTGCCAATATTCCAAAGAGAATAAAATCGAACAAAAAAGCCGATGCTCTTTTCCAGATACTCGCTTTTTGCAAATCAAAAATCATACTAGTTGTCCAAAACAGATACAGTTGAAATTCCTGCGAAACTGCCCCTCTATTCTATACCATTTTGCAACCTGTTAGCAATCAGATTGTTTGTTGGAAGGTTATTGGTGGAGATTCGTTCCAAAACTGCAAATTTTTCCAAGTTTTGGAAACAATCTCCCTTTATAAGGTCCAATAATTTCTACATAAGAACCGAGAAAACAAGCAATACTGTGGACAAAAAGATTGGGAGTGCCCCGCATCAACGATGGGTGGGACACTCCCCGGAAAAGAAAAAAAGGTTTTATTGGAGTTCTATACTCTTCTCAAATAATTGAGCTTTGAGTATTCATAGGATTGACGAATCCAACTCTTTAGCTCTGAATCAATATCAGTGCTAGACTGAATTGGAACATGATAGACGTAAGAACCATTTGGAAGGGGTTGAAGAGTTTTTTCAATTCTTCCATTTGAAATTCTCTTTTTATTAGTAAAGGTCAAAGTGAAGAGTGCCGGCTTTGAAGTTTCAGAAGGAAGTGCAACGTATGCAAAACCCACTGAGGTTCTGAAGGCTATGACAGAATCTTGCACAGCAATTTTTGCTTCTGGGCAAAACTCTCCTATATAAGTCTTCAAGTTTTCAAATGCTTCTAAAGACACTGGATTGTTATCAAAAAAAGCCTGTGCCTTATCTTCGCCTGACATTCCTTTTTGCCTCCTAATAAAATGTCCATTCGCAGTCCATTTCTGAACTTTGTAATTGGATTATAAAAGGCGCGCTTAAATTTGTCAATTCCTTATATTGCAAAAAGTTACAAGTTTTTTTCATCATATATTTCTTATATAACTCTGCTAGTAGAATCCAATAAAAACCTATATAAAACTGTTTGGTTTTTTATGGATTTCTATCAGTTTTAATATTTGCGCTTTTCTTTTTCTAACTTCGTATGTATTATTTTGGTGCAGACAAATATTGTCCGCCAAGGAGGAAACCATGAGTGAAGTAATTCTCAACGCAGCTAATTTTGAGGAAGAGGTACTAAATTGCGATAAGCCAGTTTTGGTGGATTTTTGGGCAACTTGGTGTGGTCCTTGCAGAATGATTGCCCCACTGATTTCGCAACTTGCAGAGAAATATGGTGACAAGATTAAAATTTGCAAGGCCAATGTTGATGAGAACGCAGAGCTTGCTACCTCATACGGTGTAAGTAGCATTCCTACCCTTCTCATCTTTAAGAACGGCGAAGTTGTAGCACAAAGAATTGGCTCTGCTAGCCTACCTGTTCTTGAGGCATTTGTAGCAGACAATCTTTAAATCAAGTATCTTTACGCAAAATATTTAAATATTCTTCATAGGAATAGATATGCGTTTTACCCCTCTTCTTAGATTCAGACAAGATTCTGTTATCAAGGAAGAGGGTTATTATTTTAGCAACGGTGTTGTAGGATAATTTCAATTCTCGTGCCGTTTTTTGGATATCAATTATTGGGTTCTTCTCTATATAAGTAAAAAGCTGGAATATGTTCTCTTTATTTTTAGCCTTTAAGGAATCAAGGACTTTACTGTTCTTATCATGAAGTTGCGTCAATTTATTTATGTTTAGAATGGCATCTTGTGCAGACTGAGACAAAGCTTCTAAAAAGAATCTAACCCATTGTTCATAGTTACCGCTTGACCTAACTTGCATCATGCGGTCATAGTATTCAATCCTATTGAGTTTGAGAAAATAAGAAATATACAAACACGGGGTTGAAAGGAGTTTTTTCTCTATGAGAAACAAGGTTATCAAAAGTCTTCCAATTCTTCCATTGCCATCAAGAAATGGATGTATTGTTTCAAATTGATAATGAATAAGAGCTACTTGAATCAAAGGGTCTAGATTGTCCTCGCTATTTATGTATTTCTCTAAGTCCGACATAGAATTATTCATATCTTCTGGGTTTGGAGGAAGTTGTGAAGGACAAAAAGATTTGTACTCCATAGCTCCAGATAGATTAGAAACATAATAGCCAGCTCTGTTATTCATCAGAATCCTCGTTAAGTTGAAATATCTAACCTAATTTTACGCTGGAAATTTCAAGTTATCAAAGTTTCTTGAAATTGCTGCCGTCAAAAAGCAGAAGAAATCTCAACAAAAAAAGGCCATTGCAGTGGAGAAAACCCTACAGGCAATGGCCTTTTGTTTTATTTAATAGTGCTCACTAGCACTTAATGGTGCAGTTACTTTGCAGCCTTGAGGTTTGCCTCAAGAGTGTTAAGCATATCTGAAAGCTCCTTAGGAAGCTTGTCACCAAACTGTGGATAGTAGTTGTTACGAATATCGTCAACTTCCTTGAGCCAGCCGTCAACATCAACAGTGAGAAGCTGCTTCATGTCTTCTTCTGTTACGCCTTCAGGTCTGTCAATTGCATCAACTGTTGGCATGATACCAATTGGTGTATCAACTGTCTTTGCAGTACCATCGCAGCACTCAAAAATCCACTTGAGGACACGGCTGTTGTCGCCGTAGCCTGGCCAGAGCCACTTGCCTTCTGGAGTCTTGCGGAACCAGTTGACATAGAAAATCTTTGGAAGAAGGCTCTGATCCTTTGCAGCCTTACCAACATCGAGCCAATGCTTGAAGTAGTCACCTGCATTGTAGCCAATGAAAGGCTTCATGGCCATTGGGTCACGTCTTATGCCGCTTGCAACGTCAAGTGTAGCTGCTGTGACTTCAGAACCAACAATTGAACCAAGGAAGGTACCGTGGGTCCAGTTTCTAGCCATGTGAACCAATGGGATTGTGCTAGGACGTCTACCACCAAAGAGGATAGCAGATACTGGAACTCCATGTGGGTCATCCCATTCTTTTGCAAGAGTTGGGCACTGATTTGCAGGAGCTGTGAATCTTGAATTTGGATGAGCAGCTGGCTTCTGATCCTTGTCTGCCTTGTTCTGAATCCATTCGTTTCCATGCCAATCAATGAGCTTACCTGGAGCATCATAGCCAATGCCTTCCCACCATACGTCTCCGTCTTCAGTAAGAGCGACGTTTGTGAAGATGGTGTTCTTGGAAGCTGCTTCAAGAGCATTGTAGTTGCTCTTTGCCGATGTGCCTGGTGCAACACCAAAGAAGCCTGTCTCAACTGCCATAGCATAGAGTCTGCCATCTTTGCCGTAGCGGAGCCATGCAATATCATCAGAAAGGGTTTCAACCTTCCAACCTGGGATTGTAGGAATAAGCATAGCCAAGTTTGTCTTTCCACAAGCACTTGGGAAGGCTGCTGTGATGTAACGAACTTTGCCTTCTGGGCTTGTGAGCTTGAGAATAAGCATGTGCTCTGCGAGCCAGCCTTCATCTCTTGCAAGAACTGTAGCAATTCTAAGAGCAAGACACTTCTTACCAAGAAGAGCGTTTCCACCATAACCTGAACCGTAAGACCAAATTTCTCTTGTCTCTGGGAAGTGAGCAATGTACTTGTGTTCCATATCAGCGCAAGGCCATACACCGTGATCGGACTCGCCTTCTGCAAGAGGCTTACCAACTGAGTGGTAGCATGGAACGTACTCGCCGTTTGTGCCAAGCTGGTCAAGAACGTTGTAGCCTACACGAGTCATGATAATCATGTTGCAAACAACGTATTCGCTATCTGTAAGCTCAATACCAATCTTTGCAAACTCGGAACCAACTGGGCCCATTGAGAAAGGGATTACATAGAGGGTACGGCCCTTCATGCAGCCCTTGTAAAGAGCGGTCATTGTCTTCTTTAATTCGTGAGGTTCAATCCAGTTGTTGGTTGGACCGGCATCTTCTTCCTTCAAGCTAGAGATATAGGTTCTCTTCTCAACACGAGCAACATCGGAAGGATCTGAACGGAAAAGTACGCTATGAGGCTTCTTTTCTTCGTTCAAGCGAGTTGCAAGACCACTTTCCACCATCTGGTTAATCAAGGAATCATATTCTTCCTTTGACCCGCTACAGACATGGATTTTCTCAGGAGTGGTAAGAGCAGCAAAGTCTTCAATCCACTTTTTGAGACCAGCATGTTTGATTTCGTTGACTGTCATTAAAATATTCTCCTTATGGACCTTATGGACCACGGATAAGCCCTTATAAATTTAAGCCCACAACTAGAAATTTAATGTTTTTTTTATCTATGTTCAAGGATTATAATTTAAAATGTGGTACAATCAATTCAACGCCTAAAATCTAATACGAAAAAAGAGGTCTTCAATGCCAGAATTTACAGAGAAATGCAGTCACACTAGGCCAGAGTTGGCTCTTCCTGCAGGCTCTCTGCAATGCGCCCTCTACGCTTTCAAAGGTGGGGCAGATGCTGTTTACCTAGGCCTGAAGGATTTTTCGGCACGAAAGAGCGCTGTCAACTTCACGTTTGGAGATGTCCGAAAACTCAAAGAAATCTGCACAACACAAGGCAAAAAATTTTATGTGACCTTAAATACTTTATTGCACGACAACGAATTACCCCAAGCCTATGCAATGCTCAAACAGCTAGATTTTCTTCAGCCCGATGGTGTTATTGTGCAAGATCTTGGCATTGCAAAAATCATAAGGGAGGATTTTCCTAGGCTTCAACTTCATGGCTCAACACAACTGGCAGTTCACACCACGGAGGGGGTTAAGGAACTTCAAGATTTAGGTTTTTCCAGAGTGGTTCTATCTAGAGAATTATCGTTTGAAGAGATAAAGAAAATCCGCCAAGACTGCCCCGATATTGAACTCAAGGTCTTCATTCACGGTGCACTTTGCTACGGCTTTTCCGGCCTTTGCATGGCCAGTGAAACCATTACAGGAAGAAGCGCTAATCGTGGAGCCTGCGCCCAAATTTGTAGAACGTGGTTCTCAAATCCAAAGGAAGCTAATTCCAACTGTAGTTCCAGTTGGCTCTTTAGCATGAAAGACCTCTGTCTTGGTGGTTTGGTACAAAAGTACAAAGAAATTGGCATTGACTCGCTAAAGGTGGAAGGGCGAATGAAAGGCCCCGAGTACGTTTATTGGTGCGCCAAATTTTACAGCATGCTTTTAGACGGGCTAGATGAGTCAAGCCAAGAGGTTCAATGGGCAAAAGAATGTATGCAAATTTCCTTCTCTCGCGAAACCACAGCTGGTTTCTTTAATACAAAAAGCAGTGGTAGTTGCAATGCTGAAAACATGATTTGTTCTTCTTTTCCTTCTCACAAAGGTATCCAAGTTGGAACAATTGAGAAGGTGCTAAATTCTAAAGCTATCATTAAATTTTCAAAGCCTGTAGCCTTGCGCGATGGCCTATTAGTGGTATCAAATGGCGAAAAATCAATGGAAAGTAGTGGTTTTGGGGTATCATTCATAGAAGGAGGCCGTTCTTTTATAAGCGAAGGAGAAACGGCAACTGTAAACTTTCCAACCTCAAGCTTTACAAAAAAACCAAGCTTTGGCACACCGGTTTTCTGCACTTCAAGGCACAATCAAAACCTTCCACTTTTATCTGAGAATATAGGCGAATACAAAAGGCCAATAGATCTCACCATTCGACTAACTCCAAGTTCAATAATTATCAATGGCAGAGCTTTTGAATGTCCAATGCAGCCTGCGAACAACAAAAAAAATCTTCTTGATTTGAAAGAGAATTTTAAGAAAATCTTCCAAGCCTCGGACAAAAGCCTTTTCACGGCAGGCAATCTTTATCTTGAAAACCAAACTGGTTTTGAAAGTCCTTTTATTCCTCTCTCTATTCTTAAACAAATTAGACGTGAGTTTTACGCTCTTGAAGACAAGCGATTTGAAGACTCTCTTTTAGAGCTACCTGCTTTCTTAAAAGCTCTAACGGATGTGCCGCCTCAACTGGACAGCTTCCCTCTTCCAAAACGCTCAAAGCTTGGTCTTTGGGACAACATCACATATATCGATAACTTTGCGTATCTTCCTTTAAGTCCACTGATGTTCAATGAGGAGGAATATTTTTCCGAGTTAGAAGAAAAAATAAAGGGGAAGAAGGATATTATTATCGGGATAAATAATGTTGCGCAGGTGAGGTGGGCAAAGCGGCATCCAGATCTCAAGTTCTTTGCCGATATCTTCCTATATACGGCCAATTCGGTGGCGTATGAGGCGTTGAAGGAAGAGTTGCCAAATTTGGTGGGCTCATATGAGAAGCGTTTTGGGAATTGGGATGAGGCTTTCAAGGCGCCGCTGTTTATAAGTAGGGTGTGTATGAGGCATCATGGGATGGGGCTTTCGTGTAAGGATTGCACTAAAAACAATAATTACAAGATTTCTCAGAATGGCAAAAATTATAATGTTAATTGCAAGGATTGCATTACAATAATGACTGAAGAAAAATAGGAGTTTCGCATGGAAAACGAGAAACAGGTGAAGAAAAATCTATTGCTGTTCCCTATTGGTACCGTTGGTAGAGATATGGTGTACCAATTGTTCTCAAATTTTATTCTCACCTTTATTCTTTTCACTAGACAGCTTACGGCAGCCCAGCTGACCGCTATCACGGCAATTATGGTTGGGGCTCGCGTGTTTGACGCCCTCAATGACCCAATTATGGGAAATATTATTGAACGTACTAGAACCAAGTGGGGTAAATTCAAGCCTTGGCTTCTTGCTGGCTCGGTCAGCACCATGGCTGTTGTCATCACGGCTTTTAATACCAAGCTACAAGGTTGGAAGTTTGTTTGGCTGTTTGGTTTCCTTTATTTTGCCTACAGCATCACCTATACCATGAACGATATTTCCTTCTGGGGCATGATTCCTGCTTTGTCCTCTGACAGTCATACAAGGGACCAATTTACCTCTAGAGCCACACTTTTTGCAGGAATTGGCGGAATTGGGGCATCGATTTTGATTCCTATGTTCACAACTGGAGCTCTGACAATTGGTGGAAGCACTGCTACGGCTTATGGAATTATCTCCATTGTTATTAGCGTTCTTTCCCCTCTTTTCCTTTGCTTCATATTCTTTGGGGTTAGGGAAAATAGAGATGACCAATCCAAGCCAGCTCCTAAAATTAGCATTAAGATGATTGTTAATACAATTGTTAAGAACGACCAGCTTTTGTGGATTTCTTTGATTTTCTTGCTTCAACAGATAGGAAGTGGAATTGTTCTTGGCGGAATTGGATCAACCTACATTTACTTAGAGTTTGGATACAACGGAAGCCTCTATTCGTTGTTCACCACTATAGGAATGTCGGCAACAGCTATTTTGATGGTCTTCTATCCAACAATTTCTAAACGCGTTCACCGCAAAAAGCTCATGACCATTATGCAGATAATCTCCATTGTAGGTTATGCAATCATGCTTATTGCTGGTCTTGCACTTCCAGCAATTATGCTTAAATTCTATCTTATAACTATAGGTTACATGCTCTCCAACTTTGGTATGTATTGCTTCTATCTAGTTATGATGATTTCTATCATTAACACGGTTGAATACAACGAATATAAGTATGGAACAAGAAACGAGGCTATCATTTCTTCTTTGCGCCCCTTCTTTACAAAGATGGGTAGCGCCTTGGTTGTTGTCATTACTACTGCAACTTATCTGATTTTTGGTGTCACCAACTACACCAACCAGATTTCTGAGCTTGAAAACCAAGCCGCACGCAACCTTATATCGGACACAGACAAACTTTCTGCAATTGAAAAGATTTTAACGGGAATTAGCTCAAGTCAAACAAATGGCCTTCTTATTGGAATTACAATTGTTCCTCTAGTCTTCATGCTCGCTTCCTATTTCCTTTATAAGAAGCACTACAAGCTGGATGAACCTGAGTACGACAGAATTTGTAAGGAGCTGGAAGCCCGTAGGGCGCAGGCCAAGAGCTAGGTCTGCACTAGAATTGTAAAAAGGCTACTTAAAATGCCTAAAAAGGGCTAAAAAAGTACACAAAACTACTTAAAAAGCCTAAAAACACCGTTTCAAGTAGACTTTTGCTTTCGCGCAGTTAACTGCATCAAAAAACCACCCCTTGCGAGGTGGTTTTTATTATGCCTTAGATTGCTAAATTAGCTATTCTTTGCTTCGTAGTCCTTAAGAAAGTCTACAAGAGCAACAACACCTTCTTTTGGCATTGCGTTGTAAATGGAAGCTCTCAGTCCACCAACAGACTTGTGTCCCTTGAGGTTGTCATAGCCAGCTGCCTTTGTTGCAGCAACAACCTGAGCATCAAGCTCTGGGCTCTCAGTGACAAATGGAATATTCATCAAAGAGCGATCCTTCTTCTCAACTGTCCCCTTGAACATCTTTGAAG